>PUOW01000027.1 GCA_003552185.1 Spirochaetaceae bacterium | reverse complement strand
GAGACCGGGATTCATATACTCCAGCAGTGGGCGCACGCGGTTAGTTTCGAGCCCGAGCAGATAGAGTCCGAGCGCGGCGTGATCCAGGAAGAATGGCGTACGCGGCTCGGAGCGTCGCAACGCATCCGTGACCGGCAGTTGCCGGTGCTGCTGCGCGATTCGCGGTACGCCGAACGCCTTCCGATTGGAAAGCCCGAGGTCTTCATGGAGGCCGGGCGCGAGCAGTTGCTGCGCTTCTACGAGCAGTGGTACCGCCCGGAGCTGATGGCGGTGATCGCGGTCGGCGATTTCGAGTCCGAGCGCGTCGAGGCGCTGATTCAAGAGTACTTCGGGCGTATCGATTCGGACTCACCCGGAGGGCGGGAGCGCCCCGAGCGCACGCGCTACGAGGTGCCTAAGCACGACGAGACGCTCTACACTCTCGAGTCCGACCCTGAGGCCGCCCAAACCTCGGTGGCGATCTACAGCAAGTACGAGCATGAGCCGCTGCGAACCGAAGCGCAGTACCGCCGGCTGCTGGAAGACCGACTGTTCGCGATCGCGATGAACAACCGCTTCACCGAGATCGCACGCCGCCCGGACGCCCCGTTTCTCCGCGCCGCGGCCGGCCGTGGTCGGCTCGTACGCCCGATCGAGGCGCGTATTCTGCAGGCCTCGGTCGAGGAAGATACCGTTCTCGGCGGCTTCGAAGCCTTGGTTATCGAGGCCGCGCGCGCGCGCCGGCATGGGTTCAGCGACGCCGAACTCGAGCGCGCTCGGCGCGAGCTGCGGCGCGCGATGCTCAATGCGTACAACGAGCGCGAGAATACCCCGTCGGGCATCTTCGCCGCGGAGTACGCACGACATTTTCTTCAAGGCGAGGCAATCCCGGGAATCGAGCGCGAATGGGAGCTCACCCGCCGGTTTCTGCCCGAGATCGAGGCCGAGGACCTGCACGACCGCGCCGAAGCATTCTTCCGGCGCGACAACCGAGTGATCGCGGTGAGCGCGGCCGAGACCGAGGATCTCGCGATGCCGAGCGAGGCCGAACTCGAGGCAGTCCTCGAGGAGGTGGCGCTCAGCGATCTGGATCCGTTTCTCGAGGACGAGGACCCGGATGAGCTCATGGCGGCTGAACCCGAGGCCGGGCGCATCCTCGAGGAGCGCCAGCTCGAAGCGGTGGGGGCGTACGAGTGGCTCCTCTCGAACGGTGTTGTGGTGGTGGCGAAGCCCACCGAGTTTCGAAGCGACGAGGTGCGGCTGAAGGCGTTCCGACACGGCGGCGCCTCGCTGGTTTCCGACCGAGACTACTACGCGGCACGGTTCGGTCCTGATCTCGCGATAGAATCGGGTGTCGAGCGTTTCACGCGCACTCAGCTTGATCGCGTACTGGCCGGGCGCAGTGTTTCGCTCGAGCCGTATATCGGGCGCTACGATCACGGATTCGAGGGGCGCAGCTCGTCCGAAGATCTCGAGCAGCTGTTTCAACTCCTGCATCTGAGATTAATGAGCCCCCGGCTCGACGAATCGGCGTTCGAGACCGTGATGCGCCGCGAGCGCTCACGACTGCGTAACCGCGAAGCACAACCAAATGCGGTGTTCATCGACCGTGTCCACGAGATCCTTTCGCAGGGCGATATTCGTCGGGCCCCGATTCCGCTCGAAGCGATCGAGGGCCTGAGCTTCGCTCGCACGGCCGAGCTCTATCGAGAGCTTCACAGCGACCCCGCGGGACTGAAGGTATTTGTGGTGGGCGCGTTCGAGCCCGAGCGGCTGCGGCGCTTCATCGAGACCTATCTCGCCGGCGTTCCAGGCGTCGACGATCCCCCGGAGCGCGCTCGTCGTCCGAGCAGTTTTCCACGTGGAGTGATTGAGGAGCGCGTGTATAGCGGTAGCGACCCGGCGAGCCGCGTGGCGCTCGTGATGACCGGCGATCATGACTGGTCGCGCGAAACGAACTACGCGTTTCAAAGCCTCACCGACGCGCTTCGACTCGAGCTACGCGAAGTGATCCGTGAGCGCGAAAGCGGAACCTACAGCATCGGAGTCTCGGGCTCGCTCGCGCAATTTCCCGACCCGCGCTATCAGTTCAGCGTGTTGTTCGGAACGAGCCCGGAGCGCGCCGAGGAGCTCGGGGACCTGGTACTCGAGGAGCTCCGCGCTTTCGCCGAGAACGGGCCGTCCGAAAGCTTGGTTGAGCGGGTTCGGGAGACGCAGCGACGTGACCACGAATCGGAGTTACGTTCAAACCGCTTCTGGCTCGGCGCGCTCCGGGACAGCTACTACTACGATCGCCCGGTCGACCACATTGTGGAGTACCCCGAGCTCGTCGAGCGCCTGGACGCCGCCACGATTCAAGAGGCGGCGCGCCGGCACCTCGACCTCGAGAACTACGTGCGCGTGATTCTCTTCCCGGCCGAGGCCGCGGACGATCGCCCGTAGAACGCGCCGTAGAGACAGGGCATCACCAGTAGCGCGGTAAGGGTGGAGAACAGCAGTCCGAACACGATCGTGCTCGCCATCGGGCCCCAAACGATCGACTCGCCGAACAATCCGAGCGCGGTCGGCGCCAACCCGGCTATGGTGGTCAACGAGGTGAGCACGATCGCGCGTAGCCGTGTCCGCGCCGCGCCGATCACCGCCTCGATCACCTCGAGCCCGGCCGCGCGGCGCTCGTTGATGAAGCTGAGCAGCACGATGCTGTCGTTCACCGCGATGCCGGCGAGCGCAACCCCGGCGTAAATAACGGTGGAGGATAACGCGGTGCCGGACACCAACAGAAACGCAATCACCCCGACAAACGCAAACGGCACCGAGAACAGTATGAGAAGCGGCTGCGTGTAGGAGCGGAACTGCGTCCCGAGGATGGCGTAGATCAGAAACACGCCCACCAGGAACACCCGAAGGATATCGCCGAACACATTCAGGAGCTCCGCGAACTGTCCGCCCACCGAAAGTTCCACCGCCGGATACTCGTCTGCGAGCTCCGAGTCCCACAGCTCGTTGATCGTACGGTTGATCTCGCCGAGGTTTTCAGTGCTAAACGCCTCGGCTTCCACCGTCACCTCACGCCGCCCGTCGATGCGCCGAATCGCCGCGATGCCCTCGGCAAGCTCCGAGGTTGCGACGCTCGAGAACGGCACGAGTCGGCGCTCGGCGCCGTCCGCCGGAATCCGCAGCTGCAGGATCTGCTCAACGGTTACATCCTCCGGCCATGCGTATCGAACCCGTACATCGAGCTCCTCGTTGCGGGTAAAGACCGATCCCGCCACTACACCGTCGAACGCACCACGCACAAAATCGCCCACGCTTTCGACGCTCAGGCCGTAGCGCGCCGCGCTCGCAGGATCAACGAGGACCCGAATCTCGGGCGTTCCGCGGTCGAGGTTGTCGGAGATGTTGTAGAGTTCCGGAAACTCCGCCAGCCGCACCCGAAACGCCTCGGCTACATCGCGAAGCTCCTCGAGGTCTTCACCGAACAGCTGAAACGAGACCGGCGGGTCGGTCGGAGGTCCGCTCGGCTGCGTTCGAAACTCCACCACCTCAGGGCCGGCGATGCCGGAGGTTTCGCGCTCGATCTCCTCCATAATCGCGGCAATCGGGCGTTCGCGGCCTTCGTCTACCTCGGTGAGATCGACCGAAAGCTGCGCGATGTTGCTGCGACGGCTGCCGGCATCCCCGCCGCCGGCAAAGCCGATCGCGGAGTTCACCGCATTAACCTCGCCGTCGCCGATGCGCGGAAGGATATGCTGCTCATAGCGCTCAACCACCTCGGAGGTACGATCGAGCGCCGTTCCGGGAGGCATCTCGATCTCGATATAGAACAGCGAGAAATCCTCGGCCGCAAAGAGATCGGGCGGAACACGACCCGCCATCCCGAAAACACCGATCATGAGCGCGAACATCACCGCGAGCGTTCGCCACTTACGCCGGTACAGCGCACGCAGTATCCGCTCAAACAGATCCTCGAGTCGCACGAACACCCCACGCGACGCGCTCCGCCCCTTCCCCGGCCAGTCGGCGAAATGCGACGGGAGAAACAGCGAGGCTTCCAGTACCGAGGCCGCGAGCGCGATAGAGACCGTAATCGGCACCACGCGCAGAAACCGCCCGATGACACCGGGAAGGAACGCGAGCGGAAGAAACGCCGCGATCGTGGTGGCGGTGGCGGCGATCACCGGAACAATTACCTGCTGAGCGCCCTGCAGCGCGGCCTCTCGGCGCTCGAGCCCCTGTTGTTGTAAACGATAACTGTTCTCGACCGTGACGATCGCGTGATCCACGATGAGACCGAGCACCAGCACCAGCGCAAACAGGGTGTTGCTGTTGAGCGTCTCGCCGGAGGCCTCGAGCACCATAAAGGTAATCGCAAACGTCAGCGGTATCCCGAGTGCGGTCATGAAGGCGTTGCGAAGGCCAAGGAACACAAACAGGATTAAGACCACCAGAACCAAACCCAAGATCGCGTTCGAGAACAGCACATCGAGGCTGTTGCGTATCGGGATCGACTGGTCGTTGAAGTACGCGATCTCGATTCCGTCCGGCAGCGTCGGCTCGTAGCGCGTTACCGCGCCGCGAATGCTTTCAATAATATCGATCGAGCTCGCGCGGGGCAGTTTGGTCACGCGCAAGCTCACCGCCTGCGTGCCGTTGAAGCGCGCCTGCGTGCCCTCGTCTAGATAGCGATCCTCCACGGTTGCGAGGTTCGAGAGCAGCAGAGCCTGCCCGCCGGCGTCCTCGGCACCACGAACGATGGTGCGCTCGAGCTCGCGCGGGTCCCGCACCTCACCGACGGTTCGCAGAAGATACTCGCGGTCACCGGCCTGCACCGTACCGCCCGGCACGGTGAGGTTTGTGCTTCGGAGCGCGGCCACCACCTCCCGCAACCCAACATCGTAGGCCTCGAGCCGCTCGCGCTCGAGCCCAACCACTACCTCGCGGTCGCGTACTCCTATGAGCTCAAGCTGCGATACGCCGCGGATGCCGCGCAGCCGGTCGCGCAAATCCTCGGCGGTTTGCACGAGCTCGGCGTAATCCAGCTCGCTCGTGAGCACTACCTCGATCACCGGCACGAAATCGTTCGAAGAAAACTCCTCGATGGTTTCTTGCTGGACCCCGGAAGGAAGACTCACCCGATTGAAGCGGTTCTGAACCTGCTGGAAGAGGCGCTCGAACTCGCGTCTCGACACCCCTTGGTCGAACTCGATTGTGACCGAACTCAACCCCTCGGTGGTCTCGGAGCGGACGGTATCGACGCGGTCGAGATTCGCCATCTCGTCCTCGATCGGTATCGTCACGGTACGCTCAACGTCCTCGGCCGCGACGCCGGGGTACGGAACGATCACGTTTACGAAATAGAACGGGACCTCTGCAAACTGTTCCTGAGGCAGGCGCTGAAAACTGAAAAACCCCAGCACCAGCACCAGGATCGTGAGGATGTTAATCAGGACAGGATTCTTAACCGAAAGCTTGGCGATACTCATCTCGCCACCTAATCAGAGGCCGAATCAGAGGCCGAATCCGACGAGCCGAGCTGCACCTCATCGCCGTCGCGCAGATTCGATAGCGCGCTCACGATCACCCGATCGCGCTCCGAGACCTCGCCGGCAACCGCAACACGATCGGCATGGCGATCTATGATCTCGATCTCACGAAGCACCGCGCGGCCGTCCTCGTAAAGATAGAGATACTCGCGACCGCCGCGACGCAGCACAGCCTCGCTCGGCACCACCAGCTTGCGCTCTACGCGAACCGGCTCGATGCGCGCCTGCACCGACATCCCGGCACGCGTGCGAATGAGGCACGGATTATCCCACTCGATGCGAACCGGGAAACTGCCGGTGCGTAGATCGCCCCCGGCCCCCACCGCGGTTACCTCGGCCGGCCGCCACACGTCCGAACAGGCCGGCACGCGTACCTCGGCCTCCACCCCCGGCTCGATCAACGCGATCTCGCGCTCACCGATTCCAACCTCGGTTCGTAGACGAACGGTATCCACGATGCGCGCAAGCTGCGAGCCGCGCCCGATATACGTTCCAACCTCAAGATCCACCGGTGTTTGCGAGACCCTCCCGCTGATCGGCGCACGCACCGTCCGATCCTCGAAACGCCGTTTCGCGCTCGAGCGCCGGGCCTCGGCCCCGCTGAGCGCCGCCCGCCTACGCGCGAGCTCTGCCTGCGACGCGGTCCCGCGCTCGCGCAGAGACTCGGTCGCGGCCAGCTCGATCCGAGCAAGCTCGAGGTCGGCCTCCGCCTGCCGGAGCTCCGCCCGCTCGCGCTCGGCATCGAACGCTACCAGCTCCTGCCCTTCCTCCACCGTGTCGCCGAGCGCAAAACTCACCTTCGTGACGCGCCCCTCGGTCTCGGAAACCACCGAAGCCTCCCGAATGCCGGACACCACGCCGGCAGCCTCGATGGTTCCCACCAACGGCTCACGAGCAATCTCAACCGTGCGCACCGCACGCGGGGGCCGCTCGCCGCCGTTGCGTTCCGAGCCGCCTTCACCACCGCGCGGTCCGGGAGGCCCACCGCACGCACCGGCCAAAAGGAGAACGGCTGCCGCCGTAACCGTCAACTGTGCAAAAAAAGCGGCGCGCAACACACGGTGAGCGCCGGTTCGGAATAAAAGAGAACGTGCCATCGCGTGTAGTATACTGAGGCCTTGCCGGCACCGTCGAGCAGATTTTTAGGTCGTGGCGATTTTAGCGCTCGTGATTTCTTTGTTTGTGAGCCGCACGCCTTGGGTATGCTGCCCCTTAATTGCAAAACTCTCGAGCTCAAAGGCATCCTCGAGCTTGCGCAGCTGCGGTTTCTTTTTGTAGCGCACCTTCACCGATCCGCGCTCGCGCGTAGTGAACGCGACGATCGTCGCCTTTTCAGGAACTAGTTGGTAGCCCTTGTCGAGAATGTACTTCTCTATTCGGCAGCGCTTGATGTTGGTCTCACCGCTGGGCATGCGATACACCACCGTAAACACCACCTTGGCAAGCTCGTCCTTGTCGGCTAATCCGCAGTACAGCATTTGCTTATCTACAAACAGCTTCTCAGGAACATCGATCACCGAGTACATGCCGCCGGCGCGAATCACGAGTACCCGGTCGTACGGGGAGACGTTGAACAGCGTTCGCCCGTTCGAGAGGCCGTGGCCGAGATAGCCGCCGTCTTTGTCGTAACGCAGCGTGAGGTTGCGCCCTACCACCTCGCGTGCCTCGACCTTGCGGAACGAGCTGAGCTCGGCCCTCCGAGCCGACTCGGGAGCGTACTGCTCCTCGAGCCGATCGAGAAACCCGATCGCGTACGTTCTAAGCGCCTTGAGGTGCGCCTTGATCTCGTTCAACCGCGTCTTGATCTCTTCCATCTCTTTCTTGGCGCGGTTAATGTCGTAGAGCGAGATACGCCGAATCGGGATTCTCAGCAGGCGCTCGATATCTTCGTCACTCACCTTGCGGCGTAGTTTCGCAACAAACGGTGCGAGACCGTCGCGCACCGCGGTGAACACCGCCTCGTGCGTGGTCTGCTCCTCGATCTGCTTGTAGATGCGTTCCTCGATGAAGATTCGCTCGAGCGTGCGCGCGTGCAGCGTGTCGTTGAGCTTGCCCTGCTCGAGCTCGAGCTCGGCTTTCAAGATCGCGACGAGATGCTCGGCGTGGTACTCGATCACCTCGGTCACCGTCATCGCGACCGGCCGTTCGTCGCGGATAACGAGCAGATTCACCGATATCTGCGTCTCGCACTCGGTGAACGCAAACAACGAATCGATCACCTCCGAGGCGTAGACGCCGCGCGCGAGTTTGATCTCGATCTCGACTTCTTCGCTGGTGAAGTCGCTGATGCCGGCGATCTTGACCTTGTTTTTGCGCGCGGCCTGCTCCACCGAGTTGATCAAGCTCTCGGTGGTTGAGCCGAACGCAAGCTCGCGCACCACAATACGCTTGGGGTCGCCGGTGTCGAGCCGAGCGCGGCTTCGAATACGCCCGTGGCCGTCTTCGTACTCGCTCACATCCACGAGACCACCGGAATGAAAATCGGGGTACAGTTCAAAGCGCTTACCTTGCAAGCAGCGCCGCATCGCGTCGATCACCTCGATGAGGTTGTGCGGCAGAATGCGCGTCGACATCCCGACCGCGATACCCTCGGCCCCGAGCAACAGCACGTACGGCAGCTTGGCCGGAAACACCGTCGGCTCCTTGCGGCGCCCGTCGTACGACGGCTCGTAGCTCGTGAGCTCGGGGTTCAGCAGCGTCTCGGCGGCAAGCGGCCGCAAGCGACACTCGATATAACGCGCCGCCGACGGCTCGTCGCCGGTGAGCAAGTTTCCGAAGTTGCCCTGCTTTTCGATCAGGAGCTCTTTGTTCGCGAGCACCACCAGAGCGGAGTAGATAGACGCGTCGCCGTGGGGGTGATACTGCATACAGTGGCCCACCACATTGGCGACTTTGTGAAACTTGCCGTCGTCCATCTCGAACAGCGAATGGATGATGCGCCGCTGCACCGGCTTGACCCCGTCGTCGAGATGCGGAATCGCGCGGTCCTTGATCACGTAAGAGGCGTACTCGAGAAAATTGCGGTTTACCAGCGTGTGCACGTACGCCATTACACCAGGTTCTCCATGATGTACCCTCGCCGTTGCGGCGTGTTCTTTCCCATGAAGAAGCTCAAGGTGTCGTGCACCCCTTTGATCGAGCGAATCGTAACCGGCATGAGGCGCATATCCGGCCCGATGAACCGACCGAACTCGCTCGGAGAGATTTCGCCGAGCCCTTTGAAGCGCGTGACCTCCGGCGACGCGAGTTCCGCGACAGCGGTGTCCTTTTCGGTAACCGAGTAGCAGTACCTTGTCTCTTTTTTGTTGCGGACCCGAAACAGCGGCGTCTCGAGGATAAAGACATGATTCGCGAGCACGAGGTCCTCGTAGAAGTTCAAAAAGAAGGTCAAAAGCAGATTGCGGATATGAAATCCGTCGTGGTCGGCATCGGTCGCGATTACCACGCGAGCGTAGCGCAGGTTGGCGATGTCGTTCTCGATCCCGAGCGCCACGGTGAGGTTATAGAGCTCCTCGTTCTTGTAGATCTCGACGCGCCGCTTGGCGTACATGTTCTGCGGCTTGCCCCGCAGCGAGAAGATCGCTTGGGTGTAGACGTCGCGGCTCGAGACCATAGAGCCTGATGCCGACTGCCCCTCGGTGATAAAGATTGTAGAGTCGTCGCCTTTGTCGCCGTCTCCGAGGTGGTACTTACAATCCTTGAGGTTCGGGATCTTGAGCGCCACCTTCTTGGCGGCGTCGCGCGCCTGATTGCGAACCGCGGCGAGCTCCTTGCGAAGCCGTTCGTTGCGTTGAATCTTGTCGGCGATCTTCTCGGAAGCCTTCGGGTTCTTGTGCAGGAAATCGACCAAGGCGCTCTTGACCGCGTTCACCACCCAACTACGAATCTCGGTGTTGCCGAGCTTGTTCTTGGTCTGGCTCTCGAAAACCGGATTGAGCAGCTTCACCGCGATTGCGCCGACGATGCCGTCGCGCACGTCGCTGCCGCTGAACGACTTGCGATAGAACTCGTTCACCCCTTTGAGGATGCCCTCGCGAAACGCGCTTTGGTGCGTTCCGCCGTCGCTGGTGTACTGACCGTTGACGAACGAGAAGTAGCTCTCGCCGTAGTTGTCGGTGTGCGTGATCGCAAACTCGAGGTGGCCCTCGCGCCGATACGCGACCTCGTACATCGCTTCATCGCCGACCTCGGCCTCGAGCAGATCCTTGAGACCGGCGGAGGAGTAGAATGTCTTTCCGCCGAACTCTAGGGTAAGCCCGCTGTTGAGATACGCGTAGTTCCAGAGCCGTTGCTCAACAAACTCGAGGTTGATCTCGTACTCGCCGAAGATCTCGCTGTCTGGCTTGAACTCGATGTAGGTGCCGTTCTTCTCTTTAGAGGCCGCTCCGGAGCGCTCCGAAAGCATCTCGCCGCGCGAGAACACCGCCTCTTTGTACTTACCGTCTCGAAACGCAACCACCCGGAAATGATCCGAGAGCGCGTTCACCGCCTTGGTGCCGACGCCGTTGAGGCCCACGCTGAACTGAAACACCTCGTCGTTGTACTTGGCCCCGGTGTTGATGGTAGAGACGCACTCAACCACCTTGCCGAGCGGAATGCCGCGCCCGTAATCGCGTACCGCGAACACGCCGTCTTTGTACCGCACGAGGATGCGCTTGCCGTGGCCCATGATGTACTCATCGACGCTGTTATCGATGACTTCCTTGAGCAGGATGTAAACGCCGTCGTCGAGGTCGGAGCCGTCACCGAGCCGGCCGATGTACATCCCGGTGCGCAGCCGGATGTGCTCGAGGCTGCTGAGCGTTTTTACCGCCGACTCATCGTAGCGACCGGCCGCGGGAGCCGAGCCGCGCCGCTTGCCGTTGCCGGCCGCGGTCTTGCTCGTGTTTGTGTTTGTATTGCCGTTCGTGCCGTTGCGCTTGCCGCTTGAGCTCTTCGTCGCACTTTGGGGTGTTTTTTTCGCCATAGCTGTTCAGCAATAGTTATACCGAACAAAAGCGAGTCACGTAAAGCCTCGTGCGCTCATGCGCTCATGAAGCCGTGGCGTGGACGGGAGCGGCCGAGCCGGCCCGGCCCCACCGCGACACGACACTGCCGCGGCGAGCGCGTCCCGGATATAGGCCGTCCGCCGTCACGAGGTTGCCGGCCAAGCCGGTCGCGAGCTTAGTTGTTGCCGCCGACCGGCACCGCTTCGGCGGCTTCCTGCTTCTTCACGGCCTTCTCGCGAAACTGTATCTGCCCCTTGCGCAGCCCAACCACTACATGGCTGCCGGGGCCGAACCGTCCGCGGAGAATCTCCATCGAGAGCGGATCCTCGACCTCGCGCTGAATAGTGCGCCGCAACGGCCGCGCCCCGAACTTCACGTCGAAACCGTTATCGATGATGTAGTCCTTGGCAGACTTCTTGAACTCGAGCTTGATCTCTTTCTCGGCGAGTCGCGTTTGAACCTCACCAATCAAAATTTCGAGGATCTGCTTCACCTGATCGCGCTCGAGGCTGTGGAACACCACTGTCTCGTCGACGCGGTTGAGGAACTCCGGCCGGAAGAGACGCTTGAGCTCGTTCATCGCCGAGCTCTTGATCTCGTTGTACTCCAGGATGCCCTCGCTGGTCTGGAACCCAACAGAGGAGTCGCGCGTGATCTCACGCGCCCCGGCGTTTGAGGTCATGATCAGGATGGTGTTCCGGAACGAAACCTTGTGCCCCAGATTGTCCTGCAACTCGCCTTCCTCGAGAACCTGCAGCAAGATGTTGAAGACGTCCGGGTGCGCTTTCTCGATCTCGTCGAGCAGGATAACGCTGTAGGGCTTGCGTCGAATCTTCTCGGTCAGCAAGCCGCCTTCGTCGTACCCCACGTAGCCCGGAGGCGCGCCCACAAGGCGCGAAACGTTGTGTTTCTCCATGAAGTCCGACATATCGATGCGCACAAGGTGATTGGCGCTCCCGAACATGAACTCCGCGAGCGTCTTGGCAAGCAGCGACTTTTCGACGCCGGTGGGACCGAGAAAAATAAACGATCCGAGCGGTCGCTCCGGCGCACTCAAACCGGTGCGCGATCGCCTTATCGCCGAGGAGATAACCTTAATTGCGTCGTCCTGACCGATCACCTTCTTGTGTAGCTCTTCCTCGATATTGATGAGCTTATCGCTCTCGCTCTGAACGAGGCGCGAAAGTGGGATACCGGTGACCTCCGACAGCACGTACTGGATATCCTCGGCGTCTACCACGTTGCGCTCGGTTTTGAGCGTGACCTTCCATTGGTTCTTGAGCTCCTCGACACGTTCGCGCAGCTTATGCACCTCGTCGCGCACCGCCGCCGCGCGCTCGTAGTTCTGGGAGTTCACCAGCGAGATCTTCTCGCCGTTCAGCCGCTCGATCTCACGCTCGAGATCGGCGAGCTCGGTCGGGCGTACGCTGTTGTTGATACGCTTGCGCGCGCCCGCCTCGTCGATAAGGTCTATCGCCTTGTCCGGCAGAAAACGTTCGGTGACGTAGCGCCTCGAAAGCGTTGCGGCCACCTCGAGCGCTCCGGGCGTGTACGACACGTGGTGATGATCCTCGTAGCGTTGCTTGATGCCTTGTAGGATCTCGAGCGTGTCCTCGACCGAAGGTTCATCCACATAGATAGTCTGGAAACGGCGCTCTAACGCGGCGTCTTTCTCAACATATTTCTTGTACTCGTTGAGCGTCGTGGCGCCGATGCACTGAATTTCGCCACGCGAGAGTGCGGGTTTCAGCATATTGGAGGCATCGACCGCGCCCTCGGCGCCGCCGGCGCCAATGATGGTATGCAGCTCGTCGATGAAGAGAATCACGTTCTCGGCGCTGACGATCTCCTTCATAACGCGCTTGAGCCGTTCCTCGAACTCACCACGGTACTTCGTTCCGGCGATCAAAGAGGCCAGATCGAGCGTCATGACGCGCCTGCCGATCAAAACCTCAGGTGCTTCGCCGTCGACAATGGTCTGGGCGAGGCCTTCAACGATCGCGGTTTTTCCTACGCCGGGCTCGCCGATCAAGACCGGATTGTTCTTGGTACGACGCGCGAGTATCTGAATGACGCGTTGTATCTCGCGATCGCGGCCCACAACCGGATCGAGCTTGTTCTCACGTGCGTACTGCGTTAAGTCGCGCGCAAACTCATCGAGCGTAGGCGTTGTTTTCTTGGTTTGCGTTTGAGATCCTTTTCGCTTCTGTTGCGGAATCCGGGACCCCTGCGAGCCGGATGATCCTCCGGCGGCGCTGCCGGCCGAGGAGCTTGTCCCGGCCTGCGGTCCGGTGGATCCCGAGAGCTCGGCGATTACGTCTCGAAGCATATCTATCGTTACGTCGTGCTTCGAGAGAAACTTCGCGGTTTCACCCTCGGGCTCGCGCCCACAGGCGAGCAACAGATGCTCGGTACCGATGTACTCGTGTCCGAGATTACGAGCCTCCTCCGCGGAGTCCTCGAGAACCTTGCGCCCGCGCGGCGAAGGCGGCACATCCCCGAGGATAAAACCGCCGCGCTTACGCGGAATAGAGTTCTCGAGCTCGTGTTGCATCGTCGACGGGTCGATCGTGAGCCTTTCAAGAGCCTTATACCCGAGTCCGCCCCCCTCTTTCAGCAGCGCAAGCATGATGTGCTCCGGAAGCAGTTGGTCCGAATGAAACCGCTTCGCTTCATCTTGCGCCAGAATGGTCAGCACTTTCTGGGCGCGCTGGGTAAGTCCCTTAAACATACATAGCCTCCATGAGTCAGCGGCCCCGACCGAGTACTTCCCTAAGCAGTTGGGCGCGCCGCTCGTTTACCAGTTCAATATCTCCATCATCGTCAAGACCAGCCCTCAGCATAACGTGAGCGCGTTGCCCGCTGAACAACAGCGATGTGGCATCCTCGATGCCTGCGCCGTCGTATATGCCGGTCGCGATACCGAGCCGTATCCATGAAAGCAGCTGAAACATCTCGGCATCGCCGACGCGCCTACCGTGTTGCACCAGCTCCAGCGCCTGCGCTACACCCTCGTGCAGCTCCGCTTCGCGCTCGTGCAACAGCCGTTCCCGCTCGCTCCGTTCATAATGTACCAACGCAGCGACACAATCTTCAACCTTTTCCCGCGTTTGCAGCTCATCATGCCCGATTCCGGCCCGATTCGCGATCAGATAGAGCGCACCGAGCGACTCGCCGTCCGCCCCGGGGAAGGCCTGAACCCGTACCGCGTCTCCTCCGGCTTCACGCACCCTGCGGTGCAGCTCCCCGGCGGTCTCGAGCGCCGGCAGATGCAGCAGCGCCGAAAGCCGCATCCCGGCTCCGACCTCATCGATCTTGGCGGTGAGGTACCCCCAATCCAGCGTCGCCGCGAAGCGCAGATCGCCGTCGAGCGTTTGTTCCAGCGACGCGCAGCGCTCCGAGACGCTCTCGAGCTCAAACCCGACCTGCAACGCGGTAATGCGCAGATGATCGCGGTCGTTGACCGTCACGACGGCGGCCTCGTCGGCGCATAAAAAGAACAGCCCTGCCCCGTGAGCTCCAAACCGCGGCGGCAAGAGATTGCGCTCCACGAGCAGCCGACGCTCGTACTCGCCGAGCTCCTCGGCTCGCATCGGAGACATCTCCGGCCTCGGTTCGAGCGCCACCCGTACGGCCTCCTCGACCGCGCGCTCCTCACCCGCATCCATCGCGCCTGGAAACCGAAAACCGGTTATGTTGCGCGAGAGACGCTGACGAGAGGAAACAACCACATCTTGAAGCGCCCCGGACGAGGAAAACCAGCCGTGCTCCGGGTCTACCGGTGATATGCTCATTCCGCCGCGTCGGGTTGATCGGCGCCCCTATCAAGATCGGGCGCCCCGTGAGGCTCGGACTCGAAACGCTGCAGGCGATCACGAAGACGAGCCGCCAACTCGAAGTTTTCCTGCGCAACCGCATCGTCGAGCCGTCGTCGCACGAGCACGCGATCGACAAGGATTCGCTTAATCTGCTGAAGGTGACGTGGGTAGCGCCCGCGATGAGCCGGGGCGCCGGCGGGGTCTATGGTAAGCTCGCGCATCAGCGACACAAACACCTCGTAGCACTGCTCGCACCCGGCGCGCCCCTTCTGGCGCAGATCGTGAGCCGTCATACCGCAGTTCGGACAGGTAAGCTCGGTTGTGGCGCGATCGTCGACGCCCTCAAACAGCCCCGAGAGAATCTCGGTTGCGCTGTACGCCTCATGCGGCGACTCGATCCCGATCCGCCGCGCGCAGTCGTCGCACAGCCACAACTCCTCGCGAAGGTGTCCCACGGTTTTGGCTACATTAAGCCGGGCAGTTTGGTGCCCGCACGCTATACAGGTCATACTCATATTCATAGGACGAAACCAAGGTTTTGAAAAGGCCCAACCTTCGAGCGACCCGCTCAGTAGCGCCGCATCACCTCCAGCGGACGAGTGGCGGCGGCACGGCGGGCCGGGAGCACCGAAGCGGCGGTCGAGATCAGGATAGCGGCCAACGCCGCCGCAAACAACTCCGGAAACGCGAGCCGAATCGGGATGCGCTCGAGGTAGAACTCGGCGCTCAGGATCTCGAGCGGCTCGAGCTCCACTCCCCCGAACGGAACCGCAATCAGGCCGGCGGCGGCCTGCAAGGCGTTGATCGCGCGCTCGATCGCCCACATGATCTCGTTGATGTTCACCGAGATCACGAGGCCCGCGGCCATACCGAGCACCGTCCCGAGCACCCCGGCGATGAATCCGGACACCACAAAGATGCCGGCGATCTCACGCGGGGCGGCCCCCACGCTTTTGAGAATCGCTATCTCATGCTGCTTCTCGATACTGAGCAGCACCAACGCCGAGGATATATTCACCGCGGCAACACAGACGATCAGCAACATGATGAAACTCAGGAGGTTTTTCGTGGTTTGAAACGAAATGTAGCGCGCGCGCTCGGCCTGGTACCAGGTGTCGACCCGCCAATCGGCGCCCAGAATCGAGGACACCACAGCAGGGATCTCGCGTGCCGCTCGATCTCGCTCGCGGAGCAGCGGCACCCCCTCTCCGGCTCGAAACAGCGGGTTCTCAAGCGCCAGCGGCTCATCGACCTTCATCCCGATATACTCGGTTGCCACGCTGGAGTCGAGAATAGATCGCGCGCGTTCGTAGGGAACGAAGACCCAGAGACGGTCGAGCTCCTGATACCCGGTGCTCACGACTCCGCGCACCGTAAAACGCGTAACCCGCGGCAGAAATCCTCCGCGCGGACTCGGCCTCACCGTGAGCACACGCAACTCGTCACCCGGCTCGAGACCGAGATCGGCAGCGGTCTCGCTACCGATAACCGCGCCCGAGGGATCGCCGAGCTCAAACTCGCCGGAGCGAACCTCGATATACTCGCGAAACCCGTCGTCGCGCTCCCACAACTCCGGCGGCACCCCGCGCAGTGTTACACCGCGCCGACCCTGTTCGGAATGAGCCAGCCCCATGCCCTGCAGTTCCGGTCCGGCGTAGCGCACCCCGGGCAGATCGCGTAAGCGCTCGAGCGACTCGGTGATCTCGTCTTGCGCGACCGACCGGCGCGCGGCGGCGCGGATGTGAAACGTGCCGGTCTCTATGAACCGAGTGACGATTCCTTCGATCATGCCGTCGGCCACCTGCAGCACCACGACCAATGGAACCAAACTCAGCCCGATGATGAGAATCGCCGAGACGATTCGCCCGGTTTCGCGTCCGCCGCGTCCAAACAGGTAACGGAGCGCGATCCACAACACAGCCCTACGTTTCATACGCCGACCAGATGACCTCGTTCCAAGCGCAGCAGCCGGTCTCCACGTCCGGCGAGCTCACGATCGTGCGTAACCAGCAGCAGCGTCGTGCTATGCCTGCGCACCAGCTCAAACAGCGTATCCGCGACGAGCTCCGAGTTCTGTTCGTCGAGATTCCCGGTGGGCTCGTCGGCCAGCATGATCCGCGGCTCGTTCACCAGAGCGCGAGCAACTGCGGCCCGCTGGCGCTCACCACCCGAGAGCTGATGCGGGAAGTGCTGCAGGCGCTCACCGAGGCCTACCTCGCGCAGCAGCTCGGCGGCGCGCTTCTCGGCATCTTCGCGCCGCCCGCCCGCCATATACGCCGGAAGCAGCACATTCTCGAGCGCCGTGAAGTCTTTCAAGAGGAAGTGAAACTGAAACACCAGGCCGACCACACTCCTGCGGTACTCGGTGAGCTCGTTTTCATCGACCTCGTTAAGCCGATAGCCGGCCGAGACCGCGCTTCCGGCACTGGGTTCTTCGAGCCCACCGATGATGTTGAGCAGCGTCGTCTTGCCGCAGCCGCTTTCGCCCGTTATGGCGACCGCGGTTCCGGACTCAACCGCCAGATCGATGCCGGCAAGAATCCGCAGGCGCTCACCGCCGGTCTGAAACCATTTTTCAACGCCCTGCAGCTCGATCAGCGCACGATCACTCATACCGCAACACCTCCGCCGGTGAGATCCGCGCCGCCCGACGCGAGGCCGCAAGCGCCGCTACAACCGACGACGCGAGCGCGAACGCGAACACGCCGGAGGTCTCGAGAAGCAACACCTCGGCCGGCACCTGATCGATGTAGAAATGCTGGGGCGAGAACAGAGCGAAATCCCGCGCGACACCGATCCCGAGCGGGTGCAGAACCGCACCGAGCAAACCCTGCGCTCCGAGCACCACGCGCTCGGCAAGCGCAAACGCGGTGTTGATGTTGTGCGAGATCAAGAGTCCGAACGCGGTGCCGATCGTAGCCCCGAGAAAGCCGATCACCATTCCCTCGAACACGAACACCGCTTGCAAACTGCGCGGCGGTGCGCCAAGCGCCTTGAGCGTCGCGATCTCCTCGGTACGCTCTATCACACTTCGCCTCAGCGATTGAAAGATGTTCACCCCCACCACCACAAAGATGAGCCCCACCAGAACCATCAGCATCGTTTTCTCGACGCGCAACGCCGAGAACAATGCTCGATTATAGCTGCGCCACGACTCGGACTGTCCGCGCTCGAGGCCCAACGCGCCGCGCAGGCGCGCCTCGACGCGCTGATCGGCGAAGCGATCCTGCAGCTTGATTCCCCAGGTAGGTGAATCGGTAACCCCGAAGCTTTCGCGAGCCTCGCGTTTCGAGATGAAGCCCCAGGATCGGTCGAACTCCAGCGTCCCGGTACGAAACACTCCCACCACGGTGAGCTCGGTCTCTTGAGGGTCGCGCCAATCAAGCCGCTCGCCGGCCAGATTCACGAACCACGCGCTGTCTCCGACGCGCACTCCCATCGCTCGCGCAAGCTCGGAACCGATCACCACCGATCCCGGGCGGTCGAGCGCGAACGCGCCTTGCACCATCGTAAGCCGCTCGCGTACGCCCGGATCGCGGTGCAGCAAATCCGCCGGCGTCGCGCGTAGCAGCACACCACGCGGTTGCTCGAAGCGACCGCGCGCGATCGTTTCAACCTCGTGAAACGGCACCACGGCGCGTATGCCGCCGACCGCGCCGGCGGCCGCCCCGCGCTCGATCTGCTCCAACTCCTCGGTCTGCCGCTCGGTCAACTCCGAAAGCCGGAGATGGTACGAGTTAACCTCGAGAATGTCCTGAATCGTTGCGAGTTGAAAGCCGTTCATCACCGCAAGCACCGTAACCAACGTCATGACGCCGACCGCGATTCCGGTTACCGAGAGAATCGAGGCGGTGTGACCTTTCTCTCTTCGGCGCGTGCGAAAGTGTCGCCCGGCAACAAACGCAACCCACCGGAACGCGCCGTAATCACTCATCTGCATACTCCCGTACCCGCACAACCTCGCCGTCCCGCAGCACTTCCTCGCGCAGACGCTGCTCACCGCGGTACTCAACGCGCAGCACCGCCACGCCGGCACGATAATGCAACTCGCTCATACGCTCGGCGTTGTGATACTCCCGCAGAAGCTCCGGGTTACCGTTGCGCGCCCATCGCTCGGCGCGCAGCCGGCCGGCCTCGTCGTACTCGTAGCGCACCACGCGCACCATATCGCGGCGATAGCGCCTCTCCTCTACGAGGCGCCCGTTCTCGTAGGCGTACCGATCGCGCTCGAGCATCTCGCCTGCAACACTCAACACCCGCTCCTGAAGCAGCTCGCCCTCGCGGTACAGAAAGACCTCCTCCCGTTCCTCTCCATCCCGAAGATCCAGGATGCGCTCGCTCTTAAGCTCGGCGTTCGGCTCATCCGAACGGTAGCGAAACTCGTGCAGGCGCTCGTGCCGGTCGCCGAGCCGGCTGTCGATCCGAGTAAGGCGTCCCGCCGAGTCGTAGCGCAGCGCGGTGTGGTGTTCGTCGTGCCCGTGTTGCTCCGAACGCAACACGCCGTCGAGAAACCCGTACACCGCCTCGACGGCGCCGTTTCGCGCCACGCGGCGCAACCGTCCGTCGGCGCGATACGAATAGCGCTCGTGGTACAGCTGCTCGCCTTCGGAGTTGAACGCGGTAACCTCCTCGACCCGATGATCTCGGTAGCGATACTCCAAACGCTCGCGCAGAGCGCCGTCTTCATAGAACTCCTCGGCTTTGAGACGGCCTTGATCGTCGAACTCGCGGCGCAGCCGCACACGCTGGTGTTCGCGCTGTTCCTCTGCCACAACTCGCCCGTTTCGCAGCTCAAGGTGCGTGACAAGTCGCTCCTCGTCGTCTTGGTAGAGGGTGTGAACCTCGAGCTCCGGTGAGCGTCGCTCACGAACGAGGTGGTACTCGTGCTCGGCGCGCTCTTCCGGTGCAATGCGTTCGAGAACCATTGCCGCCGCATTCGAGCGATGGTAGCTCGTATCGGCGCCGGCCACGCCCCCGGCGAGGAAAACCGCGAGCACCGCGACGGTCGAGAACGAACGCCGTACGCGTGGAATCATACCCCCCCTACGAGCTCCGCGAGATAGCGATCGGGATCGAACGGCTCGAGGTCGCTGAGTTTCTCGCCGGTACCGATATACGCACATCCAAGCCCCAGATTCTTGGCGATCGGAACCAGAATTCCGCCGCGGGCGGTGGAGTCGTACTTGGCGAGGACCACCGCATCGACACCGACCGCCTCGTGAAAGGTCTCGGCCTGCCGCAGCCCGTTCTGCCCCGTCGTCGCGTCGATCACCAGCAGCTTCTTGTAGTTCGACCCGGGCGACCGCGACCGTACGATTCGGTCGACCTTCCCGAGCTCAGCCACGAGATTCGCCTTGGTATGCATGCGCCCGGCGGTATCCGCGAGCACCAGTCGTTCACCGCGTGTCTTGGCACTCTCGATGGTGTCGAAGATCACCGCGCCCGGGTCGGCGCCGGAGCTCTGGCTCACGACCCGCAACCCGAGCTTTTGGCCGTGTAGACTGAGCTGCTCCACCGCGGCTGCGCGAAAGGTATCGCCGGCAGCGAGCGCAACGCCCTCCCCGGCGCCGTGCTCGCGATAGTACTGCGCGAGCTTCGCGATGGTCGTGGTCTTGCCGACTCCGTTCACGCCGAGCACCAAGAATACGTTCAGCTGGTCTTCAACGAGCGGCAGCTCCACGCGCGAGAGATACGGGCGCAGGCGCTCTCCGAGCGCAGCCGCGAGCTCCTCCCTGGTACTGAGCTTTGAGCGCCGTGCGTCGGCGCGTAGCTCGTCGACGACCTCGAACGCCACCGTGGCGCCGATATCGGCTTCTATCAGCATGTCTTCCAGCTCTTCGAAAAACTCTTCACCGCCCTTTCGGCGTCCGAACAGCTCCTTCAGTTTAGAGCCCAGTCGCTTCGGCATCTCGTTCCTCCAGCTTCACATTAGCGATAATGAGCTTCCTCGCCGGTACGAATGTATTGGTACAGTCGCACACCCATATTAACGAACAACCCGGCGCTGACCGTGAACGCTCCCACGGTTCCCCAGTACGCCGCCTCACGACGAGCGGCAATTCGGTCTTGCTCGCTGCTCGAGAGGCCGGCAATCGGCGCTCCGTCGCGCGGCACCGCGCTCGAGAGGTTCTCGTACACGCCGTTCAGCACCAGCGTCACCGGGACAGACAGCACGAAGTACCCGAACGCTCGGTAGAAGCGGTTGCGGCTGCGCCGCAGGCGCTCGGATTGATCCTCGATATCGGGTTGCAGACTGCGCTCCAACTCGGCCTCGGTACGCGGGCCCAACACCGTGCGAGAATCAAGGTAGCCATCACGTCTGATAAGCGCAAGCTGATCGCGCTCCGGCAGCTCGAACTCAAGCGGCGTGCCGCCCAGCCTGCGCGACTGCAGATACAGGCTCGCCCCGGCCGGCTCGGTCTTGAGCTGCGCCGATGTTCGCGGTATCGGCTGCATGACCGGGCTGAGTTCCCGCCGCTCACCGGCCTCGAGCGTAACCACCTCGCCGCGCCGCCGTCCTGCGCGGTCGACCACCTCAACGCGGTAGCTGCCCGGACGCAGAAAACGCTTATCGACACTCCCGTATCCGGCCGTTTGCCCGTCTATCGCGATGCGAGCCTCGGAGTCGCCGGTTTCAACCACAAGCGCCGCCCAGTCGCGGCCGAGCAACTGCGTCAGCACCTGATCCGTTTCGGCTTCCAGTTCAGGATACAGTTCTTCGGGCCGCGCGACAAACTCCGCGGCGAGTATCGGCTCGTCGACGCCGCGTGCATACCCCTCGATTCGCAAGAACAGGTAGCGATCGAGCGGCTCTATCGTTCCGCCGATAACCAGATCGAGGTTCTCGCGCACGAGCGCCCGCTGCGGGTCGGGATCGAGCCGAGGAGCGTCCTCGAGCATCCACTCGATCGGTTTTGCGGTCTCGACCGCGATCTCCTCGGCGCTGAGCGCCTCGAGCATCTCCAGCCGGCGTTTCGCGTCGGAAAGCCGCTCGGCCGCGGTCTCGGCCCGCCGGCTCCGTTCCTCGCGACCGCCCTCGGCGAAGAACGCTTCGTCGCGTTCGCGCCTGCGGCGCCGGACCGTTGCTCGCGCATCCGCGAGCGCCTCGCGTCGCAACTCGCTACGGTAGGCGGCAAGCTCGCCCTCGCTACGCGTACGCTCATCGATCTCCACGACCTGCTCGAGAACAAGCTCTCTGAGCGCTGTGGCAAGCTCCTGATACCGGGCGGCCTCGCCGACGGCCGCAAACTCACCGACCGCCGCCCGCAGCGTATCGCGCCGTGCAAACTCCGGCAGTTCCTCCGCGCCGGACCGCGCCGGCGTAGCGATCCCGAGGAGGACCGAACCGAGCAGTGCCATTGTTCCGATGCGTGCGCTATCCATCGTGACGCAACCCCGACTGCTTATCGGTCTGCACAGGGGAGCCGGACTCGGCGCCACGATGGTTTCGAAGCGCCTTACGCAGCGCAGCGACGACTCGCTCGGGTCGAAACGGCTTCACCACGAAATCGAGGGCACCGAGACGCACGGCGCGCAAGATCATGTCCTGCTCACCGAGTGAGCTACACATCACCACGCGCGCGAGGGGGTTGATCTCGATGATTCTTCTAAGCGCAGTGATTCCGTCCATCACCGGCATCGTGATATCGAGAAGCACCAGGTCGGGCTCGAGGCGCCGATAAGCGCTCACGCCCTCACTGCCGTCGGCCGCCTCCGCAACAACGGTAAAGCCCGCTTCGGTTAAAACCTCGCGGAGCAGCTTGCGCATAAACGGTAGATCATCGATTATCAAGACCCGTGCTGACATCGGCTCCCTTTCTCGGCACTCATGACAACCCGGCGCTACGAAGACGCGCTCGGCGAATCAGCGGTTATGCCCGCGTGCAGATAAGCCTCGATGAACTCGCCGATCTCGCCGTCCATAACGGCTTGGATATTGCCGGTCTCGTGTTTTTTACGATGATCCTTCACCATCGTGTAAGGTTGAAACACGTACGAGCGGATCTGATTCCCCCAACCGATCTCTTTCTTTTCGAGGGCGTTCTTCTCCTGCTCGCGCTCGCGTTCGGCGCGGTAGTGCTCGTACAGACGCGAGCGCAGAATTTTCATCGCGATCTCGCGGTTCTTGTGTTGGCTTCGCTCGTTCTGGCACTGTACCACGATACCGCTTTCAAAATGCGTTATCCGGACCGCAGAGTCGGTCTTGTTAACGTGTTGTCCGCCGGCACCGCTCGCGCGATAGGTGTCTACCCGGATCTCGTCGGGCTTGATCTCGACCTCGATCTCGTCGGTGATCACCGGTGAAACATAGACCGAAGCAAACGATGTGTGCCTGCGTCCACCCGAGTCGAACGGAGAGATCCGCACCAACCGGTGGATACCGCTCTCGGCTCTGAGATAGCCGAACGCGAGCTCCCCCGAGACCTCGAGCGTTACCGACTTGATACCGCCCTCGCTCTCCTGCAGATCGAGCGTCCTTGTCTTGTACCCCACCGATTCGCACCAGCGAAGGTACATCCGCAGCAGCATGTTGGCCCAGTCGCACGCTTCGGTTCCGCCTGCTCCGGCGTGCACCGTCAGATAGGCGTCGGCGTAGTCTATCTCGTCCTGGAACAGCTCACGGAGCTGCAGCTCCTCGAGTGTCTTTCGGGCTTCGCTGAGTCCCTGCTCTACCTCACGGGCAACCTCTTGATCGCCTTCCTCGATCCCGAGCTCCAGAAGCTCCTCGAGCTCCTCGATCTTGTGCACAAGACTCTCCCACGGATCGAGCCGAGTCCGCAGCTGATTCAACCGCGTCATAGTGCGCTCGGCCGCGGCGCGATCGTCCCACAGCGTAGGATCGCCGCTGAGCTGCTCTAACTCATGAATCTCTTGTCGCAGCTGTTCGGGGTCAAAGACGCCTCCAGGCGTCAAGGATCTCGGATTTCAGCGCCGCGACCGGTTCTCGTAGTGTTTCCGCCATGCGGGCCTCCTGATGAGAATATACTTTGAACCGGTAGTATATTCTGTTGCGGCCAAGATTTCTACCGCCCGTTTTGTGCGTGCCCCCG
>PUOW01000190.1 GCA_003552185.1 Spirochaetaceae bacterium | reverse complement strand
CTCCGGCACGGAACGCGCGCAGTGTCTCGGCGAGCACGCCCTTTTTTCGTACCGCATCGGTGTCGAGCCGGCTAATCCGTAGCTCCGGAAACTCGCGCGCGAGGTCCTCCTCGAGTTTCTGTGTTCCGAAACCGGAGTATCCCACGTCGAGCGAACCACACTCGGGGCAGACCTGCACCGGTCGCGCCCGATAACCGCAGTAGTGACACACCATCGCATCGCGCTGTTTGTGATACGTCATGGAAACCGCGCAGTGCGCGCAACGCATCTCAAAGCCGCAGGACCGGCAGTGAAAGAAATACGAAAAGCCACGGCGGTTAAGGAACAGAATCGATTGACGGCCGGCCGCATGCGTAGCGCGGATCTCGTCGACCAACCGTCGTGAGAGCCCACCTTCGGTGCCGGAAAGATCCACCACCTCGATCTCGGGCGGCGCCCCTCCCGAGAGTCGCTCGGTGAGCAGCAGGCGCCGGAACCGCCCGAGCTCCATGAGGTGCCAGGCCTCGGCCGACGGCGTGGCGCTTCCCATCACTAAGCGCGCCCCGGCAACTGCGCAGCGCTTCATCGCTACCTGGCGCGCATGATAGCGCGGACTGGAGCTCGATTTGTAGCTTCCTTCGTGTTCTTCATCAAGAACGATCAAGCCGAGATTGCGCACCGGGGCAAACACCGCGCTGCGCGCGCCCACTACGAGGTTCGCCTCACCGGCCTTGATGCGACGCCACTCGGTGAGTCGCTGCGACGGCGTTAAGCCCGAATGAAGCACCGCGATCTGCTCGCCGAACCGGGCTTGGATAGACTCAACGAGTTGGTGCGTGAGCGTGATCTCCGGCACCAAATAGATGACCGAACGTCCCTCGGCGAGCATCTGGTCGGCGGCGTGCAGAAACACCTCGGTCTTGCCCGAGCCGGTCTTACCGTACAGATACTGCATCCGCTGCTCGGACTCAAGAATCGAACGAACCGCCGCGGTCTGCGGCTGAGACAGTTCAACCGCAACCGGACTGAGGCTTTCTTCGTCGCCTCCAACCTCCGGAAGCTCGCGCTCACTTCTTCCTGTGGGGGCCATCGCCGCCAGCGCCTCGCCGAGCGAGCAGAGGTACATCTCGGAGACCCAACGCGCGAGTGATAGGTACTCCGCATCGAACAACGGCTCGCGGTCAAGAAAACGGGTCACGTCCTTGAGGTGCGTAACGCCCTCCGGGCGGGTATCGTGTACCGCCACCACAAAGCCGGCGAGCGAACGCTTCCCAACCGGGGCGATCGCGCGCATCCCTAGTTCGCACGCTTGCCCCTCGAGCGAAACGCGGTAGCTCAACGCACTCGACAGCGGGAGATTAAAGGCTATATCGCAGTATCGTTCTTCGGCGGCCATATCTGCCCGGCAGCTCAGCGCGAGATAATCGCCCGCAGTTGCTTGAGATCCTCCCACACCGGTCTCCGCCATGCCGGGTTGCGGAGCACGCCGCTTGGGTGATAGGTCGCGACAAGCGGAATGCCCTCGTAGGTGTGGACCCGCCCGCGCAGCTTCCCGATACCGTCGCTGCTCCCGGTGAGAACACCGGAGGCCACGCGCCCGACCGCGAGCAGCGCCTGCGGCTGCAGCAACGCGATCTGGCGCGAAAGGTACGGGTTGCAAGCACTCCACTCTTGTGGCAACGGGTCGCGATTGCCGGGAGGCCGACACTTCACAACGTTGGTGATATATACGTTCTCGCTACGCGAAAGCTCGATTGCAGCCAACCAATCGTCGAGGTACTGCCCGGCGCGGCCCACAAACGGTAGACCTTGTCGGTCTTCTTCGGCTCCCGGGCCCTCGCCGATCACGAGCACGCGCGGCTCAAGAACTCCGGTGCCGGGAACCGCCCGAGTGCGCTCACGGTGCAGCGGACAGAGCGTGCAGGCGGTGACCTCCTCGTGCAACGCAGCGAGCGCCGCTTGCCGCTCGCGCCCCGCACCCTCGCCTCCGGCAGCAACCCGTCCGGCGCCGTCACCCGCTGCGACCGGAACCCCCGCGCTCTCGCCGGCCGCGGTGGTATGTGCCCCGGCTGTGCCGCGAGAGGCTCCGCTTGCCGACGGCTCCTCGGCCCCGGTGTGCGCCGGCACACCCGCGTTTGGCGCCGTGCCCCGCTGCGGAGCACGGGCGTGGGAGCCGGCGTGGGAGCCCGCGTGTGCCCCCGCCTGTGAGCCGCTGCCCGACAACGGCCGCCTGCGCCGGATGCCGCCGGCGAGATAATCATCGGTGAGGTCGAGCAGCTTTCGGAAGCGCTCGTACTGTTCATGCGTCATATCGGCAATGCCCCTTTTGTTCGCTCCGGTGGTGCTGTTCCGCGCGCCACGCACGCGGTTCACACCGCGGTTCGCTGCTCTTCACGCTCAGTAGCGCACCCGCTCCAGGCACAACCCGCGCGCCGGTGCGGTGGGGCCGGCGCGCGAGCGGTCGCGTGAACCAAGAATCTCATGGAACTCCTCAGGTTCCCCCGACGAGAGATCGAGAACGGTCCCGACTATTGAACGTATCATGCGCCACAAAAACGCATTGGCGGTAATGCGAAATACGACCAGCGCACCCGAGACCGTGAAAGATGCCGCATCCACCCGGCGATGCATCGACTCGCCCGGCTGCGGCGAGGCGGCAAACGTCGTGAAATCCTGTTCACCGAGCAGAGCCGCCGCCATTCGATTCCAGGCTGCGACGCGCGGGCTCCGAGAGATGCGATGGGCGAAGCGCTCGTAGAGCGGATCGGGCTGGTCGGAGACAAGTATCTGATAACGGTAGGTCCGCTGCAGCGCATCGTAGCGCGCGTGGAACGCAGGAGCCGCCTCGCGTGCCGAGCGCACCTTCAGATCGCGCGGAAGCAGCCGATTGATCGCGGCCGGATAGCGATCGATCGGAATGCTACTGTTTTGCGGACGAAAGTTAACCACTTGGCCGGCGGCGTGCACGCCGCTGTCGGTGCGGCCGGCTGCGACGACGCCGGGCCGTTCCGGGTGCAACTCTCCCAAAGCACGCTCGAGCTCGCCCTGCACCGTGCGCTCGCGAGCCTGGCGCTGCCAACCGCAAAACTCGGTGCCGTCGTACGCCACCGTCAGTAGAATGTTCCGCTCACCCACGACCGTTACGCTCCCCCGGCATCTTGCTCCGGGTCGCTCTCCTGCCCAAGCTCGGCGGTTATCTCTCGATACACGTCGCGGGCATTATCGAGGATCGCGGCCGGCTTGCTGCGGGAGGCCTTACCGAGCCCAAAGATCCGCGCAATCGTGCGCTTCGCGCGCTCGAGCGCTTGAGCCCTGCGCTCAGGGTCGGACTTGGGGCCGTACCGATACTCCAGAAGCCCGCTCAGATACAGCACCCCGTCGTAGCCGAAGTTCTTGTCGAGGTCGGGGCCCAGATTCCCGCCGACGCCGAGCTGCTCGGTGCCGTTTTGCTCATGGTCCACCGCCAGGATGTAGAAGAACCGTGCCTTGCGGTAGAACACCAGTGCGAGATAATCGTAATGCTCCTCGGGTTGCTTGCGGTGCAGGTCGTTGCAGAGCCAGGCCGCGCGCAAACACGAGAGCCCTTGTTTGAAGGTCGGCGAGTACTCCACCGGAAACTGGTCGTAGCAACTGCTCGCGAGGAAATACGACGCCACACCTTCCTCGAGGCGGCGCAGGTCGGAGAAATCGAGATCGGAGAACAGCTTCTCGACCGCTTCCTTGCGGCGGTCGGTGTCGCCCTCGATCCGTTGCAGCGCCGATGGGTCGGCTTCGAAGAAATCGCGCTGGTACGCCGCGTAGTAGCACTGCGGACAGACGACCACCGGGTAAATCAGCGGGTAGACCTCGCCATACTTCTGAGACGGCTCGTAGGTACGACGAAGCTCGTCGGTGAGATTCCCGGCGATCATGCGGCCTCGGCCGGTTCGCATCTCTTCCCGGCGGAACTGCGTCTCACAGACTGGGCAGGTGTCGGCTTTCTTGGCGAAGAAGGTTAAACCGGTATCTTCTCGGGTCATCGGTCTCCCTCCAGAACCACAACCGCAATTGCATTCTCTCGCTCATGCGTGAGCGAGAGCCAGACAGTATCGATCCCGCGTTTCCGTAAGGCCGACGCGGCTTTGGCGTGCGCGAGCAGCTCAGGCTTACCGAGCTCGTCGTTTCGCACTTCAATATCGCGCAGCGAGAGACCGCGCAGCCCGGTACCAAGCGCCTTTCCAAACGCTTCTTTCGCGGCGAAGCGAGCAGCAAGCGAGAGCACCGCAGCGCTGCCGCGTGCCGAGACCGCCACACGCTCGTTCGGGTGAAAAAAACGCGCAAGCAGCGCTTCGTTCTCGACCCAGGAGCGCATCCGGTCAACCGAGACGACGTCGATCCCCAAGCCTCGTATCACGATTCCCTCCGACGCGCCGGGCAAATCACACTGCAGACGAATCCGAGAGAACCTCGTCGGCTTCCCTCATCGTCTCAGTCTTCATCCTCCGGTAGTTCGAACTCCAACTCTATCATGGTCGGCTCGTAGCGCAACACCAGCATGCCGCTCGGCAGCAACGGCCGTGTCGGCAGTTGATACGTACCGGGTCCGTCGACCTCGGCTGCATCGGCAATTATCTGCACCTCGCCGGGCCCGATTGTGTCGAAAGCACCCTGCATCGCCTGCACCCGCACCAACCCGTCGGGCAGTTCGCCTGTAGGCTCAAGATCCCCATCAAGATTGATCAGCACCACCTCAACCGGCTCGAAGGTTGTGAGCACCACGGTTTCTTCGATCACGGCCGAGAGCTCCACACGATCGCCCTGCGGCAACGACAAGAGCGGGTCGGGTACGCGCAGGCGCACCGTCTGCGAGAAATCCTCGGTGCGACCGGTCAACTCAATTGGTTCGGTCTCCACCCGCTCTACCGTGTCGAGACGCTCCTCGGGCCCAACTACCTCAACCTCGGGCGGACTCAGCGTGTGTTGTTGCAGACGATATCCGCTCGGAGGGGCCCCGATGAAGTTCGGGACAACCTCAACCGTACGCGACTCGCGCGCGGCGAGCTCAACCGTGATCTCGGCAGGCTCGATCGTTATCTCCACTACGCCGAACGCCTCTGCCGGGTAGCGCTTATCGATCTGAACCGCTACCCGATACTCACCGGGACTCGTGCGTTCCGAAAGATCAAGATAGAACTCGAGGTCTCCCTCCTCTAAACGAAAGATGTCCTCAGACTCACCACGCAGTCGCACGCGTACGCGCTCCGGCGGCGCCTCGGCCGGCACAACCGCATCCGAAAGGCGCACCTCGAGCGGAGCGCTGATGGTCCGCTCCTCGAGCCGAGTCATGTTGTTGAACATCACGAGCAATACCGCGGCTGCGAGCGAGAGAACCTTGGCCGGCCAATTCTCGATCAACTTCGCGATCAAGCGCCTAGAGTTCAAAGGCGTTCACCTCCTCGGCCTCGGAGATCGGTTGAGTAGAGCCCGCACCTAAGAGATCCTGCAGCCGCTTGCGCGCCTCATCGGGTGTGAGGTCGTAGTACAGACTCGCATCATACGCCAGCGATATTGCGCCCGACTCCTCAGACACCACGAGCACTACCGCGTCGGTTTCCTCCACCAAGCCGAGCGCCGCTCGGTGGCGCGTGCCGAAACTCCGCCGTACGTCGAGCTGTTCCGACAACGGCAAGAAACAACCGGCCGCCAGAATCTTGTCCCCGTCTATCGTGACCGCCCCGTCGTGCAGCGCGGTATCATGCCCGAAGATCGTAAGCAACAGCGCCGAGCTCAGCTCGGCGTCGATACGCGTGCCGGTCTCGACGATGTTTTTCAAGCCGACCGAGCGCACAAACACCATCAAGGCACCGCGCCGGCGATACGAGAGGATCTCGGCGGCACTAATGACGCTGTCGACCTGATACGGTTTCGAGCCCGCCCCGATCGTGAGCAAGCGCCCCTGGCCTATGCGCGTGAAGATTTTGCGCAGCTCGGGCTGAAAGATGATGAGGATGCCGATCACGAGACTCGGCGCGAGCAGGTTTATGAGCCAAAGGAGCGTCCGTAGCTCGAAGATATAGGCGGCGGCGTAGGTAACCCCGATGAAAGCCGCGCCGCGCACGAGCTGAACCGCGCGGGTTTGAACGAGGATCTGGTAGCCTTTGTAGATGATAAACGAGAGAAGAAGAACATCGATCGCGGGTAACACGATCGTGCGCATGATCCATAACTCGGTTAGGTAATTCACCGGCGCCTCACCACCGCGTGGATTGCTTCGGTCACCTTTAATGCATCGACCGTTTCCGCGACGTCATGAACGCGCAGGATCGCGGCTCCCTGCCGGGCGGCGTAGAGATT
>PUOW01000130.1 GCA_003552185.1 Spirochaetaceae bacterium | reverse complement strand
TCTTTCGAGCTTTCCTTCGAGAATACACCGGCTCAGTAGAACAACGTGATGTCGCGCTCTACCGAGTCGTCGTTGTACTTTATCAGAAGCGTCTCGGACTCTGCAACGTAGTTGCGGCCCTTGATGTAGTTCTCGAACGCGCGATCGTTACGCCATGTCTGGCCGAACAGCTCCATGCGCTGAAACGGCGGCACGTTCTGCATGATTACGTAGAACGTTTGGTTTCGCGGATAGCTAATCCGGATGCGGGCTTGGCTATCGGTGATCTCGGTTTCCACGATATCGGCCACGGTGTAGATCCAGGCGTTCTCGAACGGGCCGGTTGCGGGCAGCGAGACCGGGCGCGGATACGCGGGGTTGTCGCTGAGTTCGGCGTATACGGCTTCGGGACCCACGCTACCCTCGGACCCCTCGAGCCGATCCTCGCCGGGGTGCACCACCCGCGGGAGAAATCCTTCATCATCGGCGAGACGTAAAACCGACCGGACGAGTTGTCGCCCAAGGTTCGTCATGATCTCGTCGTCGGCCTGCACGCCGGCGCGCTCGAGACGGCGGCCTGCGAGAGCCGAGAGCACGATATCGACCTGGCCGGGGGCGGTCTCGAGAAAGAACCCTTCCTCGGTCTCCACAACCGCCGGGTAGAGCCGCTCCTCGGCGATCGCGTCAAAGCGCGCGAGTAGCTGCTCTTCGTCCGAGGTGAGATACTCGTCTTCGATCCGTAATCGATAGAGTCCGACCGCCTGCTCTATCGAGAGGTCGTGAATGCTCACTTGTTCGGTGAACTCAACCAACGCATCGTAGAGCTCGGCGCTTCCCCGGTCTCGTGCGAACTGAAACAAACCACGCTCGGTGAAAACCGCGGGGTCGTTGTCGCGAATCAACTCAAGGAGTTCCTCGCTCTCTTGGCTGTCTTGTTCCAGGAATTGTGGGCGGATCTCGTTGAGGTTGCCGAGGAACGGGGCCGAGCGCAACCCGACCTCATCGGGGTGCTGATCGGCCGCACGACGCATTTGGTTGAACGCGGTGGTGTAGTCGTCGCGCCGCCAGGCTTCGGCGAGGTAAGCGGTGAGAATACGCTCGTCGAAACGCGGCGATCCGGCCCGCATCTCCCAGGTGCCGGACCCGCCGTTGAAACGCGTGGACGCCCAGGCTTCGTATGCGTTATCGATATAATCGGCAAGCGCCGCATCGAGCTCTTCGGAGGAGACCGCGTTGCGGCCGTCGCGGAAGCGGCGCTCCACCACGTGGTCGCGCGCGTGCCCGGTTCGGCGATAGCGGATCGTCTGAAAGTCTACGTCGCCTCGTAGGCCGACGACGCTGTCGGTACGGTCGAGCGAGGCCCGTGGCGGGATGGTAAGGGTGAACACCTCGTCTTGGTACGCTATCGAGAGTTCTTCGGATCCGGCTCCGGGCTCAACCGATGCGTCTGAGGACGGGCGGTACGGGAGACGCAGTTCGCCCATCGGGCGAACCGTTTCCGGCAGGAACGCCTGTACCGTGAGCTCCTCGGATTGCGGGCCGTCGGAATCGGCTCGGAACCGTAACGACACGTTGTGCTCCAAGTGTAGCTCGAAACCCGAATCCAGCGTGGTATACCCAACCGGCCGCAGCGCAAGCGTCTCGCCGTCGCCGATGAGGGTGGGGTGCTGCTCGTGATTGAAGCTGAACTCAAGCCCCATATAGCGTACTGTGGCCTCCGAGAGCACCGCGGTGTCCTGCTCGGACTCGGCACTCATGTCGTAGCGCCCGGAGATGCTCAAGCGGCCATGGCTTTCTTGAAACGACTGGCCCGCATAGAACTGCAGGAACACAAGCGAGAAAATGACGCCGATATAGATGACCGGAATTACAAAAAACGTCTTCGCGACCATACTTTTCATTTGACCACCATTCTACCAGAAGCCCCGCCTGGGAGCAATGCTTTGAGAGCCTTCATTGAGACCCTCCGGCCGGGTAAACGAAGCCATCCGACAACTCAATAACTAATTTCAATAACTAATTATGGATAAGTTCACTAATAAATTCCTTGCGTAGCGTGCCGACAGCGACTATACTATGGCCCGTCCGCCCGACTCCGCTATTCAAACCGGTAAAGGTGCTAGGTAAATGAGAGACTTAACTACTGAACAAGCTATTTCGCATCGGGAACCGATGAGTGCGCCGCACTCCGGTTTCACCGAGAACCAGATGATGGTGCGTACCATGATCGCGATGCTGATACCGGCGGTAGCCGGGCCGCTCGCGATGGGGATGCCGGCCCTGATCAATATACTGGCGGCCGTGATCACCTCGGTGGTGTGCCATTATCTCCTCAAGGCAGCCGAGGCTCGCAGTGTGCGGCAGTTGCGCGAAAGTCTCTACCAACGGCCGTACTCCGCAATTGTTGCGGGTATGATCGTAGGGCTCTGTGTCGGCGAGCTCTCGCCGTGGTTCGTAACCGCCGGAATCTCCGCGTTGACGATGGTGGTGTTCAAATGGGGCCAGGAGAAGGTCTTCGGCCGCAAGATCGTGAACCCCGCCGCCGCCGCCAAAGCGTTCTTGCTGTTGGGGCTCACCGCGCTCTGGTTTATCCCTAACCCGCTCGTTACCGGGCAGTTGTTCTATCCCGAGCACATGATGTTCGATCTGTTTTCGGGCGAAGGCTTTGTCGGTGCGATGGAGTTCGGCCGGCAGATGGGGTTTTACGGCACCGAGAACCTCTCGATCACCGAGAGCCTCGTGATCTGGAAACGCCACGGCTGGATCGGGGGCGCATCCGGCGTTCTTACGGTGTTGTCCGGTGTTATTCTGGCGCTCTGGATCAAACTGAAGTGGCGCATCTCGGTAACCTACCTCGTCTCGATGGCGATTCTAGCCGCAGCGGTCGGCGTCGCTACCAATACCGACGTCGCGATGCGCGTGGCGTTCCACACCTTCACCGGCAGCGTGGTGTTTCTCGCGTTCTATATGGCGACCGAGCCGCAGACCACACCGGTCACGCACAAGGGTCAGTATGCCTTCGCGGTGTTGCTCGCGTTGCTCACGATGGGGCTTATGGGAGCCGGTTTGTTCGGCGCATCGTTTGTAGCGCTGGTTATGCTAAACCCGTTCGCCGCGTACTTCGATCGCTTCAGGCTCAAGGAGGCGGCCGGACGCGCGGTGCGAGCCTTTAGTCCGGCAAAGCAGATCGACACGCGCGTCGACGTTACCTCGCCGGTTCTGATGTACGACGCCTCGAAATGCATCATGTGCGAGCGCTGCATCAAGGCGTGCGACGAGATCCACGAAAAGGGCGTTCTCGGGTTCGCCTCTCGCGGCGAAAACATCTTCGTCACCGCCGGGCTCGGCGCCCGCGGCTTCTCGGAATGCGACGGAAACGGCGCCTGCTTCGAGTTTTGCCCCACCGGCGCGCTCAGCCCGCGCTTCCCGTCGGTGCCGATCCGCAAATGGGAGGTCGACACTCAGGTGCGCACCACCTGCGCGAACTGCGGGGTCGGCTGCCACCTCGAGGTTTACGGCAAGAAAGGCAAGCTCGCGCGCATCGAGAGTGTGGACGTGGCGCCGAACTTCGCGACGCTCTGCGTCAAGGGACGGTTCGGCCATACCTACCTCAACTCCGAAGACAGGCTCACGCAGCCGATGATTCGCCGCGGGCACGGGCTCGTGCGCGTTTCGTGGGAAGAGGCGATCGGCGAGATCGTGAGGCGCCTAACCGCCGTAAAGGCCGAACACGGCCCCGACGCGATCGGCGGCATCGCCTCCTCGAAGAGTACCAACGAAGAGAGCTATCTGTTTCAGAAGTTTATGCGCACCGTGATCGGCACCAACAACGTCGATCACTCCAACCGCTACTGCCAGGCACCGTCCTCGGCGGCGCTGAGCGACGCGTTCGGCTGCGGCGCGATGACGAACTCAATCGCCGAACTGAAGCACGCCAAGTGTATTCTCGTCGCCGGCTCGAACACCACCGCGACGCATCCGGTGCTCGCTCGCCAGATCAAGAACGCGGTGCGGGTGTACGGTGCCAAGCTCATCGTGGTAGACCCGCGCGAGATTGAGCTCAATCGTTGGGCGAGCCTTTGGCTGCGGCCGAACAGCGGCACCGATCTCACCTGGATCAACGGGCTGTTGCATATCATCATCGAGGAAGGCCTGCACGACGAAGCCTTCATCGCGGAGCGCACCGAGGGCTTTGAAGCGGTTAAGGCCGCGGTGGCTGAGTATACACCGGAGCGAGTTTCCGAGCTCACCGGTATCGCCGAGGCGCATCTGCGAAGCGCGGCTCGCATCTACGCCGAGGCCGAGAGCGCCGCGGTGGTCTGCGCCACCGGCATCACACAGCACCTCGGCGGCGCCGACAACGTGCGCGCGCTTGCGAACCTTGCGCTCGCAACCGGAAACGTCGGCCGACCGTCCACCGGGGTCAATCCGCTCCAAGGGCAGAACAACAGTCAGGGCGCGTCGGATATGGGCGCGATACCCGAGATGCTTCCCGGCTATGCACCGCTGGCCGACCTCACGGCGCGCGAGCGATTCATGCAGGTGTGGCGCGCCGATCTCCCGACGCGGCCGGGGCTCACCGCCTCGGAGATGCTGAAACCCCGCGAGGACGACCCGATCAAGGCGCTCATCGTGATCGGGAGCAATCCGCTGCTCTCTGCGCCGCACGGCAAAGAGGTGCGCAAGCTGCTGCGAGAGGAGCTCGAGCTTCTGGTGGTGGTGGATCCGTTCCTCACCGAAACCGCCGAGATCGCCGATGTGGTGTTGCCGGCGGCCACCTTCCTCGAGAAAGACGGGAGCTTCACGAACACCGAGCGTCGTATCCACAAAGTCAACCGTTTCTGTGCCCCTCCCGGGCGAGCAAAGCCCGACTGGGAGATCCTCTCGGCGCTCTCGGCGGCGCTCGGCGCACCGATGCCGTACCGAGACACGGCCGAGATCATGCAGGAGATTGCGCGCGTCGCGCCGATCTACGGCGGCATCGCTCACGACCGGCTGACCGGAGACGGAGTGCAGTGGCCCTGCGGCTCGCGCGAGGACGAAGGTACGCCGTACCTGCACGCCGAGCGGTTCATGACCCAAAGCGGCAAGGGGCGCTTCCAGGCGGTTGCCGATGCAGTCGCTGCTCCCAAGACGACTGCGGAGTACCCGCTGATTCTTACCACCGGACGGAGCCACTTCCACCTGCGTACCGGCACCATGAGCCGACGCTCCGAGGCGCTCACCTCCTACGTAAACGAGCCGTATATCGAGCTCAATCCGTTTGATGCCGAGAACCTCGCGGTCCATCAGGACGAGACCGTGATCGTGCGCACCCAATGGGGCGAGATCGAGAGCAACGCGCATATCACCGATCGCGTGAAGCCGGGTTTGGTGTTCCTGCCGTACCACTTCTTTGAGTCTCCCACCAACGCGCTCACCAGCGGCGCGCTCGACGGGGCCGTCAAGAATGCCGGGCTCAAGGCGACCCCGTGCCGAGTAGAACCGAAGCCGATCGACGAGATAGAGACGATACGGAGGTAACGATCGTGGACCTAAAGCGTGTAGACGAAATCATCAATCAACACACTGGGGAGTACAACGGCGCGTATCCTCCGGTCATCCCGATCCTCCAGGATATACAGTCCGAGTATCGCTGGTTGCCGGAGCCGGCCTTGGTGCATACCGCGAAACGTTTACGCGTGCCGCTGGTGGACCTCTACGGTATCGCGACGTTCTATCAGTCGTTTCGGTTGACGCCGCCGGGCGAGCACCAGATCAACCTCTGTATGGGTACGGCGTGCCACGTAGAGGGCGCTCCGTTGATCCTCGGTAAACTCGAGCGCAAGCTCGGGATAAAGGCCGGCGAGGTCACCGAGGACGGGAAGTTCGGGCTCGACGAGGTCCGCTGTGTCGGCTGCTGCGCGCTCGCGCCGGTCCTGGTAATCGACGAGGACTACCACTCGCTCAAAGGCAAGAAGGATGTCGGTAAGCTTATCGACGAGAAGCGCAAATCCGACGAGAAGGTTGGTAGCTGATGGAAAAACTAACAAGCCTCGAACGGTTTCACGAGCTGCAGCGCACGGTGCGCGCCGAGCGCCCCGAGGACAGGCCCCAGATAATCGTCTCGGCCGGAACCTGCGGACAGGCACGCGGTGCCGTAGGGGTCTATGAGGCATTCCGCGACGCGCTCGCCGAGCGGAACCTATCCGAGAAGGTTGAGCTCAAGCGCACGGGCTGCCATGGTTACTGCGAGGTTGAGCCGAACGCGCTGGTATTGCCTCAGGGAGTGTTCTATGCTCACCTCGAGCCCAAGAACATTGCCGAGATCGTCGACGAAACGATCGTAAACGGAAGGGTGTTGGAG
>PUOW01000391.1 GCA_003552185.1 Spirochaetaceae bacterium | reverse complement strand
GTACGCCGTACGCCGTCGAACAACGAAGGGTGGAGTGAACTATCGTGCGTTCTTTTGACACGGTGCGGCGCGTCGTGGTTAAGATCGGCACCAACGTGCTGAGCCGCGGCGACGAGATGGACACCGACTACATAGACGATATCGGGCGGCAAGTGCACGGACTTCGAAGCCGAGGATACGAGGTGGTTCTCGTTACGTCGGGGGCGATCGGAATGGGCGCTCGCGAACTCGGGTTGGCCGAGAAGGTCACAAACGTGCAGATGCGTCAAGCCTGCGCCGCGATCGGCCAACCGCTACTCATGCATGCGTACAAGCAAGCGTTTCAGGCGCATGGAGTAACGGTGGCGCAGGTGCTGCTGACGAGCGAGGTCTTAAATAATCGACGGAGCTATCTCAACCTCAGGAACGCGATCGAGTCGTTGCTGTCGCTGGCCGTGGTTCCGATCGTCAACGAGAACGACAGCGTCTCAACCGCGGAGATCGGTAGCAGTTTCGGCGATAACGACCGTCTCAGCGCGTTGGTCGCGAGTAAGCTCGATGCCGAGCTTCTCATTATGCTTACCGATATCGAGGGCCTCTACGATCGCGACCCTCGCCGCGAGGACGGCGCACGGCTGATCTCGGAGGTGGAGACGATCACGCCCGAGATTGAGCGCAGCGCGGCGGGCGCCGGCTCGGCGCACGCCACCGGCGGCATGCGCACAAAGCTCAAAGCCGCGCGGCTTGCCGCGGCCGCGGGCTGCCGGACGGTACTGGTTCACGGACGCGAGCAGAGCGTGCTCGAGCGCGTGATTACCGGAGAGACGATCGGAACCGTGTTCGGCGCACAGGCTCGGATGAAGAACCGCTTGCGCTGGTTGCGCAACAGCGAGCCGCAAGGACGGATCGTTGTCGACGACGGCGCGCTGCAGGCGATCCGCCGGCGCAACAGCCTATTGGTCAGCGGCATTCGTGGCGTTGAGGGCGTCTTTCCGAGCGGTGCGGTAGTGATGGTCAATGATGCGGCAAAGGTCGTGACAAACCTCGACAGCGCGCAGTTGCAGGCCGTTGCCGGAAAGAAGAGCGGCGAGGTGCGGCAGATTCTCGGGGTTGAGTACAGCGGCATCGTCGCGCGCCCTGAGGACACGGTATTCCTCGACGCATAGCTCGACGCATAGAGAGACGCATGGATGTCCGAGCAGACGGCGGTTCGTGCCCAGTTGCGCCGCGCCGCGGGCCGCCGCGGGCCCGACGGCCGGCCCAACCGCGATCCGGCGGCATTGACGCTGGCGGCGGCTTTCGTTATATACGTATAAGTGAAAGGAAACGGAAGCATGGCGAGCAATCCGCGTCACGACGCGATCCTCAGGATCGTCGAGGCCCGCAAGAGTATCACCGTCAACGAGCTCACCGAACGGCTTCAGGTCTCGGAGGTCACGATCCGAAAAGACCTTACCGTGCTTGAAGAGATGGGGTTGTTGATGCGCACGCGTGGTGGGGCGATGCTTGCCGAGAACCGAGTCTCGAGCCGCTCGCTGAAGCTTCGCCGAGAAGAGAATCGTGACGCCAAACAACGCATCGCGGAGCGGGCCCTTGAGCTGGTGCAGGACGGCGAGACCGTGTACCTCGACTCGGGCTCCAGTTGCGCTGCGTTCGCGGCCCTGCTTGCGCCGATGAGTCTTCGCGTCGTCACGAACTCAATCGATGTACTCGTCGCGCTCTCGCATTCGGAATCGGTTGCGTTGCACTCGCTCGGGGGCGCGTTTCGACGCGAGGCCGGAAGCTTAGTCGGGCCGCTCGCGCTCGAGGCATTCGCAAAGTTTCGGATCGATGTGGCGTTTCTCGGCACAACCGGTCTTTCGAGTACCGGGGTGTTTACAACGCAGAACCTCAACGAGGCGCAGATCAAGGAAGCGGCCTGCAAAGCGGCCGGTAGGCGGGTAGTGCTGATGGATGCCTCCAAATACCCGGTTGAGGCCTTCGCGGTGTTTGCGCGCCCCGGCATGATCGACGTAATTGTAACCGATCTTGACGAGGCCGGTTGTCAAGGGTTGCGCGAGCTGGGATTCGAGCTGCTTCCGGTATAGCGACGCCGTTCGGTGTCGAGGAAGAGCATTGTTTTAGGAGGAGCAACGTGAAAGAGCAAAAACTAGACGAGATGTTTTCGCTGGCCGGCAAGACCGCTATCGTAACCGGCGGGGCAGGCGTTATCCCGAGCGCAATGTCGAAAGGGCTTTTGAAGGCCGGCGCATCGGTGTGCCTTTGGGGTCGAGGACGAAGCCACCCGATCCCGGACGCGGTTGCGGCGCTTCGCGAGGAAACCGGAGCGGGTGAGCGTGTGCAGGGGGTTACGGTCGATACCGGAGACGAGCAGGCCGTTAGCGAGGCGCTCGGCGAGACCGAGAAGGTGCTCGGTTTCCCGACAATCCTGATAAACGGGGTGGGCGGCAACATCGGTAAACGCCCGTTCACCGAGATCGAGACCGAAGGCTTCGAGCAGGTGCTACGCCTTAATCTGCTCGCCGGGCTCGTAGTTCCGAGCAAGGTGTGCGCAAACGCCTGGAAGGATCGCGAGACCCGGGGGAGTATCATCAACATCGCCTCGATGGCGTCCTACACGCCGTTGTCGGGCGTCGACGCGTACACTGCCGCCAAGACCGCTGTTTTGAACCTCACCGTGAGCGCGGCGCGCGAGCTTGCACCGCACGGTATCCGGGTAAACGGCATCGCGCCGGGATTCTTTATTGGGCATCAAAACAAGGCATTGCTGATCGCCGATGAGGCTAAGGGCGAGCTCACCGCGCGAGGCCGACAGGTGATCGACCGAACTCCGTTCGGGCGCTTCGGCAAAGCCGATGATCTCGAGGGCGTGAGCGTGTTTCTTGCGAGCGACGCCGCCTCGGGTTTCATCACCGGTGTTACCATACCGGTCGACGGCGGCTTCTTGACGCACAATATCTAGATCGGCGCTATGCAGGCTACGATAACGCTGCAGGGAGTTGGCCTCACCGCTTCGGTTGGGGCCACGGCGAGCGAGCGCGCGCTGCCGCAGCGGCTAACGCTCGACTGTGTGCTGCGCTACGATGCCGGTGTGGCCGCGGCGCGAGATCGGCTCTCGGATGCGGTGGACTATGCCGAGGTCACCGAGGTGCTTCGCGCGGTAATCGCGGAGCGCCCCCGTCGCCTGCTCGAAACCGCCGCGGCCGATTGCGCCGAGGCGGTGCTCGGACGCTACCGGGCGGTGAGCGAGGTCGAGGTATCGCTCACCAAGCACGGGATCCCGGCAGGGGTGGAGCGAACCTCGGTTCGGGTCGCGCGCCGACGAGACCGAGGCGGCGCGACGAACGGTGTTTCGGCTCCGGCGGGTTGATTCTTTTCTCGGGCGCATGGTATAACACGGCCTTGCCGGATCGCGGTAGAGGTCCGGGACGCCGGTGTTTCTCGGCGATTGGAGCAGCAAACAAAAACCGCTTGACGGATACGATGTGGAGCGAATAACTTCGCACACAGGAGGGAAGTATGGCCGGTAAGGTATCGAAAAACGCACGTCGCGAAGGCTCACAAGAGCTCATCAGCAAGTGGGGTGGCAAGATCATCATGAAATCCGTCTTTGAAAACGGACGCATGCGCCACTTTGCGGTCTGCGAGAAGACCGGTAATCAGGGCCGCAAGCCCCGAGACCTGATGTAACGCCACAACGCGCCGCCTCGACGGCGCGTTTTGTTCCATGATCCTCTCCGGAAAGCAGATCGAGTCGGCGCTCGGAAACGAAATCATAATCGATCCGTTCGATCCAGAGCAGCTAAACCCCAACAGTTACAATTTGCGACTTCATAACGAGCTACGCGTGTACGACGCGCAGGAGCTCGATATGCGGCTCGAAAACACCTCCTCGGTTCTCCGGATTCCTCCGGAAGGTCTGCTGCTTGAGCCGCAGCGACTCTATCTCGGGCGTACCATGGAGTACACCGCTACCAAAGGGTTGGTGCCGATGCTTGAGGGGCGGTCCTCGATCGGGCGGCTCGGCCTATTTGTTCACATTACGGCGGGTTTCGGCGATGTGGGGTTTCAGGGCTACTGGACGCTCGAGATTTTCTGTGTTCAGCCGATTCGAATCTATGCCGGAATACAGATCTGCCAGATCTTCTACCACACCATTCACGGTGAGTACGAAAGCTACCGCTCGGGTAAGTACCAGAACAACACCGGCATACAGCACAGCTTGCTGTACAAGGAGTTTCTGTAGGAACGACCGACCTGCGGCGCCGCTTATCTGCGTCCGGGCCGTTCACGCTCCCGGCTTGTGCGAGCCTTGTTTCGGATCGTGTTGCGGGGCTGCGCGGAACACCAGTTGCTCGCGCCCGGATTCTTCGTCGGTCTCGAGCCTACGATAGAAGCAGCTGAAGCGCTCGGTATGACAGGCGACGCCGTGCTGCCGAACGCGAAGCAGCAGCGCATCTTGATCGCAGTCGACCAAGATCTCTTCCACGGATTGAAGGTTTCCGGAACTCTCTCCTTTCTTCCAGATGCAGTCGCGAGACCGGCTGTAGTAGTGCGCAAATCCGGTTTCGCGCGTGGCGGCCAACGACGCAGGGCTCATAAACGCGACCATCAGCACCTCGCCGCTTCGAGCGTCCTGCGCCACCGCGGTCATCAAGCCGCCGAGCTTGCCGAAATCGAGGTCCGGCGTTGTGCCTTCCTCGCGTTCGCGCCTCACGGCGGCATCCTCGCCGGACGACTGCACGGGTTCGTCGGGCATCATCTCGGCCCCTGCTGCGGGGTTCCCCGCCGGCGCGCTTCCTGCTCGCGAGCTGTTCTCTGCCGCATCGAGGCGCGCAGCTCCTGCACCGAGAGTGGGCGCCAGCGGCCGTGTTCGAGACGCATGCCGTAGCGCGTGCCGAGCAGCCGCTGCAGCCCGCGGTGCAGCTTGGCGGCGGTGCCGCGGAGATCGCGCGCAGCGTCGTCGGAGCTTGGGTAGCGAGGATCGTCGAGTTTGATGCCGCTCGTCATCAAGGTCTCGATCAAAAGCTTCGCCGCGAGAAACCGCTCGTACTTATCGATACCGAATATCAGGAAGTCGTCGAGCATCCCGATGATCTCCCAGGTTACCTGCTCGGCCTGCGAGTACATGCCGGCGTCCTTGTCTTGATCCGAGATGCGCATCGGAAGGCGGCGGGCGATCTCTTCGATGTTTTCGGCAAGATACCGCAGATCAAACAACCCGGTTGCGCAGTTGAAGAGAATAGGGGTGCCCGATTGCTCCGCCTTGAGCACCTCGTCTTTGCCGATCGCGGGGCCGATATCGGCGCAGTTGTAGCGACCGCGGCGGTCGATCACGAGTATCCCGCCTTTTACGTCGACCGGCGTGCGGAACGCGAAATCGAAGCCGGCTTGCTTACCGGTTAGCGCAAGGTACGCCACCGATACCGGGTCCACCGTAAATCCGAGGTTGTCGACGTTGCCGAGATATACGAAGCGCTTTCCGGCGCGATACAGCTCGCGATAGATGTCTTTGAGGACGTGGAAGTTCTGTCCGTGCCCGCCGGGGATCGGCAGCGGCTTTTCGGCTTCGCCGAAGGCCTCGGAGAAGATCTGCTTCGGCCGCCCGTGCGCCGAGTGGGTAAAGGCTGCAAGAAGCGGTTGCACCCCGGTCAACGGTTGTGTGACCGAGATCCCGGTCTCCTCGATCAGCTCGGTGAGGAGCTCGGAACTCTCGGCGTACTCGCGATACGTCGCGGCCAGCTCCTCGGTGTTATACACGCTCGTCATCTGAAACATCGGAGCGTTGGGAGCGAGCGATGAAGCGTCCGGGAAGCGCTGTCGAAACTCAAGCGCTTGGATCAAGAGCGCCCGCATCTTGAGCTCGAGGAAGCTCGGGCCGGCGCTGCCGTCCGGATTGAGAAACGCCGGCGTGACGCCCTTGGCTTTGCCGCGCAGTTGTTCCGCGAGGGGTTCAAACTCCGGCCGCAGAAGCTCGAAGAGCTCAGGGCTGAAGCTCGAGTTCTTTTTGCCGTCGGCGTAGCTCGTGGCGGACCCACCGTTCAGGACGCCGTACGAAACCGTCGGAAGCAACTGCAGACCCAACTCGTGCAGCTGCGAACGATCGAACACAATGCGGGTACGGTCGGCGCTCGGGGTGCCGAACTGTGTGAGGTCCGGCCGTAGCCCAAGTGCGGATTCGAACTCAGCGACCCGAGCTTGCGCCTCGTTCAGCGGAAGCTCGAGTTCGATCGTACCGGTCATGTCGAGCACGGTTTCGCCGTCGATCTCGGGAAGCTTCTCGACCTCCACCGGCGTTACGTCATCGTATTTTCCCGCGTTGTAGTTCTCGAGAATCTCGAGGGTAAGATCGAGATCGATCTGCTCCGCCTCGATATTCCGTCGCAGTGCTTCGCTTATCGCCATAGCGCCCTCCTTATTCGGGTCGGTGGTCGGGTTTGCGGTCGGGTCTACGGTCG
>PUOW01000315.1 GCA_003552185.1 Spirochaetaceae bacterium | reverse complement strand
ATCGCGACACAGGCCACCAAAGCCGAGAGACCGACGCTGAGTTGTCCGCTTGCGCCGAGTAACGGTAGTAAGCCGAGCAACACGGTGCGCTCGGTCGTGTTCATGCGTGTATCCATCATTGTTCTGCTCCCTCACAACCCGATCGCGGCGCGAACCGCTTCCAGAAAGCCGTCACTCGTGCCGGTAGCACCGGAAACGGTATCAACCTCGGTGCTCTGCGACTCAGTTACCGCGCCGACAAGCTCCTCGAACGCTCCGTCTCCAAGCCCCGGCGTCTCGCTGTGGTCGGTAACCACGATATCGACGATAGCGCCGCCTTCTACCGTTACCTCCACCGTGATCTCACCCCCGTACCCTTCGCCGGACCCGGTGAAGGTTCCGTCCTCGAGCTCAGCGGCTTCATCGTCGTCGGCGGCGTCGGCGTCGGTGTCGGCGTCGGCTTCGTCGTCGGCCTCCAGCGCGGCTGCGAGCGCCTCCAGATAGCCCTCGCTGGTAACGGTTGCACCCGAGATCGAGTCGACCTCGAGCGTTTGACCGGAAACCACCGCCTCGGCGAGCTCCTCCATCGCGGCATCGCCGATACCCGCGGTCTCGGAGTGACTGAGCACCGTGATCTCGGTAATCTCGCCGCCCTCAACAGTAACCTCGAGCTCGATCTCGCCTCCGTATCCTTGTCCCACACCGCGATAGGTGCCGTCGCTCGGAGGATCTATCGCGGCCGGCTCCTCTTCGGGCTCCTCCTCCGCAACCGCAACCTCGTCGGGATCTTCGGCCTCGGGGGTTTCGGCGTCGACGTCCATCGCCGCGCGTAGCGCGTTCAAGAGGCCTTCGCTGCTCGCGGTGGCACCCGAGACTATGTCTACCTCGAGGCTCTGAGCGCTGATAACCTCTTCGATAATCCGATCGAACGCAGGCTCGGCGATACCGGGCGTGTCACCGTGCGACACTACCGAGATCGAGGTAACCTCACCGTCTTCTACCGTGAACTCAACCTCAACCTGGTCGTTATAACCGCGCGCCGAGCCGGTGTAGGTGCCGTCTTCGAGCTCTGCGAACGCAGCTTCGGCGGGTTCCTCGGCCACCGCCGGATCCTGCGACTCGAGCAGACGCTGTACCGCGGTAGCGGCGGCTCTCGAGGAAACCGTAGCGCCGCTGATCATATCGACCCGATCCAACACCTCTTGGCTCTCGAGAAACGAGATGCCTTCAAACTGCGCAAGCCAGTCGCTACTCGCGACCCGCGAACCGAGCGTGGAGCTCTCTTGATGCTCAACAACGCGAACCACCGTGATCACGCCGTCGGGATCCAGTGCCACCACCATGTCGATCGGGCCGATATAGCCTCCGGCGCTGGTGTATCCCAGATAGCCGAGATGCTCTTCACCGCGCATAACGCGATGCAACGTGACGTGCGGCTCGAACTCCTCCGCGGGCGTTACCGAGTCGGCGTCCGGGAAAAAGCGATCGAGGTATTGCTGCGTACGAGCATCGAGATAGGTGTCCTCCATACCGCGCGCCGCGCTAACCCCGGCCCATGCGATCGCAACGAACGCTACCGTCGCCGCGGCGAACGCCGCGAGCTGCATGCCACGCTTGTACGCCCGCGAGAGCGCGCCGAACCTGCGGCCCGGAGACCGGCTGTCGAGAAAGTACGCCGCACCGTTCATGATCAGAATCGCGAACGTAACGCCGGCGGGGTACACCGTGAACTCGCGAATCAGCACCGTGAGCACGCCGCACCCCACACCGAACGCAACCTTGGCGCCGAGGGTCATCGTTGAGGTGACGTAATCGGTCGCCATATACAGCGCGCCGTACATCAGGCTGCCGGCGAGAATTGTGTAGAGCGGATCGATCCCGAGCAACACCGCGGTGAGCGCGGCGGCCGCGATGAACGAGACCGAGATCGCGGCGCCGATATGGCCCTTGAAGTACATATACGCAGCGCCGATCAGCAACGCGAGCGCCGATGTCTCGCCGATACTACCCGGAACATTACCGAGAAAGAGGCTGAGGTAGGTCCAGTCGCCACCCTCCATCGGAGTCGCGGTGCTGACCGCGTCGAACGGCGTCACCCAGTCGCCGACGTAAAACGGAAGCGCGAGCAACAGAATCGCGCGCGCAACCAGCGCCGGATTAAACGGGTTGTTGCCCAACCCACCGAACGCCTGCTTACCAACGACAATCGCGAGAAACGCGCCGAGCGGGGGAACCCACCATGCCGATGTAGGAGACAGCGAGAGGCCGAGAATCATCCCGGCAACCACGGCGCTTCCGTCGCCGAACGGGGTTTGTTTCGTATAGGCGCTTCTGTTAAACGGGTACTCGATGACTACGGCCGCGATCACCGTGCCGAACACAAGGTACAGCGAATACGGTCCGAAAAAGAACACCGAAGCAATCGTCGCCGGGAGTAGCGCAATCACAACGCCGCGCATCAGCGAGTTGACGGAGTGCGTTGCGCGAATATGGGGACCGGACTCCGGATAATGATTTGCCATGTGTATTTAGCGCCTCCATGAGAAGGTGTTGCATACGATAAACGCGGATAATATGGGTGCGAACTCGAAAATTATGCTTCTGTATACCACGGGTATCGATACCGCGCAAGTTTAGCGCGAGCCGGTATTCGGATTCAACCGCGAGAAGTCTTCGTACATCGTTTTGGCGGCGTGCTGATAGTCATACGCGACGAATCGCTCGGTGAACTCGGCAAGCGCTGAGTAAAACGCAGTGCTACTGTTCTCGGTGATCAAGTGCGTGAACGGTTTCACCCATGCGACGAGATGCCGCTGCAGGAAGCCGAGCTGGGTGTTTACGAGCGCATCGGCGCGTTCCCATTCTGCGTCGGGTTCAGACAGCGCATCGATAATGCTCTTGATTACGTGGCTCATGAAACGCAGCTCGAGCCTGACGTGGTCCGGAGGTTCCTTGAACTCAGGAGAAACCTCGAGCCCGGCCTGCCGGTAGAGGCGTATTACGTCTTGAGTAGACTCTCCCATGACCTGCCGCTTGGCGGGCTCGAGATAGACCGAGCCGTAGGGCGGAGCGAGCAGATTCTGCGGACCCACGAACAGCGCAGAATAGTCGCGGCGAAGCAGTGTGGCGTCGGCTTCCTCGAATGAGGTAACCAGCCGGTCACAGGAGCGATGAAGCTCATGATCCTCTATCGCGGTCACGATCTCGGCAAGCTGTGCGGGAAGCTCGATCTCACCGGATAACGCTGCCGGATCGCGAAACAACTCCGCGAGGTAATGGTACCCGGCGTGACGCACCCGTTCCTCCAACACAAAATCTTCAAGAGTCTCGGTGTGTTCTCGCATAAGGTCCTCTCATAAGCTGTCTCCGGCGGGCGTGCTGGAGGGGACCTCAAAGGCGGCGCGCGGCCGCCCTTGAGGCGCCGTGATGGCGCAGCAGCGCCACCTCAGCCATTCTATGATTTCTGGTCGAAATCGTTAATGTAGTACACCTGCGGCTCGGTTCCTGCCTCGGGCTGGAGCACAAAGTGCTCGTTCTCGGCCAGGAGCGTGCTCACCTCGCTGTTTGGGTCGTCGAGATCACCGAAAAAGCGCGCGGTCGCCGGGCAGACCTCCACGCACCACGGCTGCTCACCAACCTCAACGCGGTGATGGCAGAAGCTGCACTTTTCCACTTTGTGCGGCTCGCGGATCGCAGCCCAGGTGTTGCCCGGATCGGGGTTGTACCACGGCACGGTATTGCCGCCGACTTTCTCAACCAGCTCGCGCGCCTCGTCTCGTTGCCAATCCGGATGCACATCCTCGCCTTGCGGGTTGTACGAGATCACGTCGTATGGACAGGCATGCTCACATGCGCGGCAGCCGATGCAACGCTCCTGGCTGTTCATCGTGATCCCGTTCGGCAGCTTGAAGATCGCTTTCGGCTCCACCGGGCAGGCTGCTATGCACGGCGCGTTGGAGCAGTGGTTGCAAAGCGTCGGGATGTAGCGGTAGTGGTAGTTCGGGAACTCACCTTCCTGCTCGAGAATGTGATGGGCCCAGAAAAAACCCGTCGGGACGTTGTTCTCGTTCTTGCACCCGATATTGCACCCGTCGCAACCGATGCAGCGACGCAGATCTATAACCATTCCATATTTCATCGTCGTTTCCCTCCGTAGTCCTCGAACTGCTTAGGCGCGCTCCACGCGCACACGGAACGATCCGTAGAACGCCGTCGAGCCGCTGAGTCGCTCATAATCGGCCGGCATAATGTCGTTGTTGTTTCCGCCGCGCGGTTGCAGGTTGCCATAGTCCCCAAAGCTCTCGGCGGCGTTTCTACCGAACGCGTAGTGGCCTTGGCCGAACGTCTTCTGAACCGTGCCCGGGCGCAGCGCCGGCCACAGCTTGAGCGTCGTGGTAATCTCGCCTACCGTTGAGACAACGCGCACCGGCTCGCCGTCCTCGAGCCCCAGCTCGGCGGCATCGGCCGGGTGCATCTTGATGCAGTCGCCCCATTTTATGTCGCCCTGATCGACATCCTTAAACTCTTGGTACCACGAGCAGTTCGCCGAGCGCCCTTCGCGATTGAGCATGGCTTTGGCATCGATGAAGTCGAATGGATACTCACTCTGCTCGCCGTGCTTGTAGGCCTGTTCGTAATGCGCGACAAAGGCCTTCTCGCCTATCGCGTCAGGGTAATTGTTCGCGCGTACGACGTCGTCGATATCGGCATCGTGCCGGTCGGCATGTTGCTGCAGCGCATCCTTCAGCGTCTCGCTATAGAACTCGAACTTGCCGGTCTTCGTCGGCATGTTGCTCCACAGCCCCCGGAAGTTATACTCGCCCGAGGTCCAGAGACCGGCTTCTACGAACTCGTCCCACCCGTTGAAGCGAGTTCCGTGATTGCCGGCCTCGGCGTAGGCATCGGGATCCCAGATCGATTGCAGCATCGTTTTCCAGACATACAACTCGAACTCGCGCTCATCGGCAGGCTCGGCTCCGGTCTCGGGGTCGCGGAACTCATGCTTGAGATACTCGTGCCAGTTGCCAAAGCCCCGTTCGGCGAGTTTCTCTCCAAGCAGCCACATCACCTCGGTCTCCGGATTCTTGCAGTCGTATATGGGGTCTATCAGGCGCTCGCCGTACCACAGTTGTGTGTAGGTATTTCCCACCATCTGCAGCGCCGACCGCTGTTCGCCGAGGTGAAAGGTAGCCGGCAACAGGATATCGGCGAAGTGACTCATCTCTGAGTAATGCGTTACCGCATGCGCGAAAAACTCAACCTGTTTCAGCGCTTCGTCCCATCGTTTGGTTTCCGGCGAAGAGAAGTTGAAGTTGTTCCAGTACGACAAGATAACCTTGGGACGGTAGGGGTCGGCGTTTAGTATGGCGTCGGCCACCCGATTCGTAACGACACCTCCGCCACTTCGACCTTGGTTGAGCGCCGCCATGTCCTTGTAGCCGCGCTGATCGATCACCTGCATGGTGTTGTGTTCGCGCGCCAGCGCGTCCTGGTAATCACCGGAGCTCGGAACACCCACACCGGCCGCAGTGCGCCGAGTCAAGACGCCGCCTTCCACATCTACCGAACCCAGCAGCCCCGCCAGCGCGTGTACCGCGATCGAGCTGTATGCACCCCGAGTCTGCATATTGTTCCCACCGCCCATAATGATGAGCACCTTCGGAGCGGCGGCGACCATGTCGGCCACGACTTGGCGAATGAGCGATGCTTCCACGCCGCAGATCGGTTCGGCCCACTCAGGCGTACGATCCTTGAGCTCGAGATTCCACCATTGGACAACGCCGTGCGTGTGCTCCTCGCGGAAGGTATCGGGGTCGAGCTCTTCGCCGGCGACAAATCGGTTCTCGCCGTCGGTGAAAGCGCCGACAAACTCGCGCGACCAGCCGCCGCTTACCAGTATCTCGTGCGCCATCGCAAGCGCGAGCGCGTCATCCTCGCCCGGGATAACCGGAAGCCAGGCATAACTTTTGGCGGCGGTGTTCGAGTACTTCGGGTCTACCGTGGCGATCTTCATTCCACGCTCCAGCGACCTGCCGAAGATGCTCGTGTACTGCGAGACCTGCCGAAAGGAACAGACCGGGTCGACGCCCCAGCAGAGTGCGTAATCGGCGTTCGCCATGTCGTAATCGCGATAGTTCCAGAAGCCTTGGGTGTAGTACGGCCCGAACTTCTCGGCCTCGGCACAGATTGAACTGTGGGAGACGTTGTTCGGCGAGCCGATCACGCGGGCAAGATTCCCATGGAGCACCGAGTTCGCCATGGTGTAGCGTCCGCGTAGCGTCGCGAACTTATGCGGCTCACGGTTCTCGCGCAGCTCAACGATCCTGTCGGCGAGTTCACCGAGCGCTTCGTCCCAAGAGATCGGTTCCCAACCGGGGTCTATATCGCGGCCTTTCTCGGGATTGGTGCGCCGCATCGGTTGCTTGATGCGGTCGGGGTCGTAGAGCTGCTGAATCGCGAGCTGCGCACGCGT
>PUOW01000205.1 GCA_003552185.1 Spirochaetaceae bacterium | reverse complement strand
CGCCGGCCGCCTACATGTACACCTGCTGCATGAACACGTTCTGCATGATGAATAGCGCGACGTACGAGATTGTGGCCGCAACCGTGGGCGTTGCCGCCCAGCCGAGTACGATATTCACCAGCAGCTTGAGGTTCAAGTTTCTACCGCCCTTCGCCAAGCCGATTCCGATGATAGACCCAACCGCCGCCTGCGACTGCGAGACCGGTACCAGCGGGAACGACGGCAACCCGACCGACTGCATCGCGTCGGCCAACCCTTCCGAGGCAAACAAGAACAACACCGCCGCGGTCGAGAAGATCACGATAAACGCGGTCACCGGCGAGAGCTTGAAGAGGTTGGAACCCACGGTCATCATGACGCGCTTTGAGTAGGTTGCGACGCCGAGGCCGGCTGCGAGCCCGCCGAGCATAAACAACTGCTGGGTTCCGGTGAAGGTAAAGCCGAACAGCGACAAGTCGCGGAACGGTGATGCCTCAACGAACACCCCGACCACGTTCGCCATGTTGTTGGCACCGAGGCTGTACGCGCCGAACGCCCCGGCCAGCAGCAGGGCGTTGCGGGTGTAGCGGTCGAGCTGGATCAAGTGCAGGTTCAGTTTGTTCAAAATGAACCGCACCGCGAAGTACATCAAAAACGATATCGAGGCGCCGAGAATCGGCCCGGTGACCCAGGTCGTCATGATGCGCGTGAGCGCCTCTTGGTCGGTGGGGTAGCCGGAGAACAGGTTCCACCCCACGATCGCGCCCACGATCGCCTGCGTGGTGGAGACCGGCAGGCCCGCCTTGGTCATCCACATCACCGTGAACGCCGCGCACAGCGACACCGTAAACGAACCGGGAAGCGCGTTTACCGCACCGAGTGCGCCGAGCCCGTGCGCAGCTCCGCCGCCGCTTATCACCGCGCCGAGTGTGATGAAGATCGCCGAGATGATTGCGGCGGTGCGGAACTGCACCATGCGCGTCCCGACCGCGGTACCGAATATGTTCGCCGCGTCGTTGGCGCCCAGCGACCATCCCATGTAGAGCCCGCTGGTGAGAAAGATTAATCCGCCTAATTCCATGGCTTCCCCCGCTTAGATGCTGCGCTTGATGACGGAAATCGACAGTCGCTCGGCAACCCCTTCGGCCTCATCGGCGAGCATCGAGATGCGCTCGGCGAAGTAACGCATATGCACACGCTTGCTGAACTCCTTGATCTCGGTAGACTCAAACGCTTTGCGCTTCAAGCGATCTTCGATCTGGTCCGCCTGATGCTCCCAGAAATGCACTTTGTCTAGGTGCTCCGAGACACGGTAGAGCTCTCGAAAAAACGCACGTACCGCGAGCGTAAGCTCCTGCACCGCCTTGATCGAGACCTCGACGAGCTCTTCGAACTCTTCCTTGAGGAAGGGGTAGATCTCGGGCTTCTCGATGCTGAAATGGCTCGCCACCTTCTTCGCGACATCGGCTACGTTGTCGGTGGTCTCGATCAAGCCGAGCACATCACCGCGCGAATCGGGTATCAGCATCTCCGAGTAGATCCGGTGTGTGATGCTGCGGCGAAGATCGTCGGCCTTTCGCTCCGCCTCATCCACCTCCACCGATTTCTCCTCGAAGCGCTGCGTATCACCCGCAAAGTACTTCTTGAGCGCCTCGCCGAGAAGCAGCGCGCTTTGATCGATGTAACTCAAATACTGATCGATCTCCATCTCGAGCGCTTTCGTCCGCGAGCCGAATACTCGCCCAATGCCGTCGCGACCGTTTTTCTTCGTTTCTTCTTTTTTCGCCATTACCTCACCCGTATTGATTAGTATTCGTGTGTTGAGCAAACAACGCGTGAAAAAAAAACGCGCAAGGCTACCCTGCAGGCAACCTTGCGCACGTTACTACCTGTGCAGTAGCGCCGGTGCGTGCAGTGATCATCACTCCATGATACCGACGACCTTCTTTGCGGCCCTGAGGTAGTTGGTGTTCGGTTTTGAGGACAGTCCAAGGTCCTCGATGACCTTACGCATGCCGTCGTAGTCTTCGCTCTCGGCACAGGCGGTCTCGATCATAGCTCCGTTGAACCATACATACGCATACTCACAGATAATGTCGTCGATCGTAAATCCATAGCGCATTTTCTCGACATTGACTACCGAGAGCTCATGATGCGCTCGTGCCATCGTGATAAAGGTGTCGATATCGTACTCGTCCTGGTCGAGTGTCATCTCCACCTTGAGATGCGAGAGGATCTCGGCAAGGTCGTCCTTCTTTACCGGGAACTGAAACTTGCCGCGAGGCTGGAAGACTTCGTAGCCGTCGGGAGTCTCGTCTACCTTGGTCTTGATATCGAGCAGCCCTTCGCGTACCTTGACATTTGCTTCGTTCGTGTGCACCGAGAGAAAGTAGGTTTCCACCGGCATCCGCCGCTTCTTGAACAGCACCGTGCGGCCGTTCCAGATGTTATCCTTCACGGTATCGATGACGCCGTTCTCGAACACACGGAACTCCGCGCGCGGAACAATCTTCGCCGCTTCCTCGGCGCTGGTAGCTTTGTTCTCTCCATAAACTTCGGCCATTCGTTTACTCCTCCCCTGTCGCAGGGTTGTGCAAATAGTTTCGTTATCGTTGTAGAGCGCTTCGCATCATAGCACGGGCGTTTCGGTATCGGCCAATCAAAATCCTTGTTGCCGTTAATAGATATATTTTGCGGCAATTAACCGGAGTTTAACTTGACAGTAGCCGACCGCGGGCGCAGGATTGGCGTGCATTTAACATGTCATTCAAACAGTATTCAAGACTGAAGGGGGAACCATGTCTGAGTCAAAAAACTCCGATAAACTACGCAGCTATCTGCGCTCCGCCAAAAGCGAGATAAACTCTGCGGCAACGGTGCATTGTGTAGTCGGAAACGAGGCGGCCGACCTCGATTCAATGGCGTCGGCGGTTTTGTACGCGTACTTTCGAAACGAGACGCGTCGATCAGAGACCGAGCTGTACCTGCCTGTGATCTCGATCCAGCGTGACGACTTCAAGCTGCGAACCGAGGCGGTGTACTTGTTCGCAGAGGCCGGGCTGGGTCAAGAATTATTGATCTTTGCAGAAGACATTGATCTGAAAGCGTTGTATACTAGCGGCAGGCTCGCCTTGACCTTGGTTGATCACAACAAGCCCACCGGAGCGTACGCCGAGTACCAAGACGTGGTACGAGGGGTGCTCGATCATCACGCCGACGAAGAGTTGTTCACCGACGCCGAGGTCCGCGTAATCGAGCCGGTGGGCTCGGCCGCTACACTGGTGGCGGAGCAGATGCTTGCCGAGAAGCCCGAGCTGCTCGACAGCGGAGCCGTGACGCTGCTCCTGGGCACCGTGCTGCTGGACACCGTGAACCTCGACCCGGCCGCTGAACGAGTAACGCCGAAAGACGAGGAGGTGGCCGAGAAACTGCTCGAGCGCAGTGCGCTGAAGCAGCAAGAGCTGTTCGACGCAGTGCAGCGCGAGAAGTTCAACGTCTCGGCGTTGTCGAGTGCCGATCTGCTGCGCAAGGACTACAAAGAGTGGAAGCTCGGCGCGTACCAGGTGGGTATCAGCAGTGTGTTGCTCTCGATCTCCGACTGGCTCTCCAAAGATGCCGCGCTTTCAGAGTCGCTCGCGCGCTACGCCGAGTCGCGCAAGCTCGATCTGCTCCTTGCGATGAACGCCTATACCGCGCCTGAGTTCACCCGGGAGCTGGTAGTGTACTGCCCGGATGAAGCTTTGCGAAAGCAGGTTTTGGCGTTTCTGAACGACAGCAACCTGGAGCTGACCCCGATTGAGTCGCAGCAGGTTGACGACGCCACCGCGCTGTTCGCTCAAGGCAACCTCGGCATGTCGCGGAAGAAGTTGCAGCCGGTGCTCGCCGAGTTTTTCGAGAAGCTCGCGTAGCATCGACGCGTAAGACCGAGACGATCATGGCTATAAAAATGCCTATTGCCGGGTATAGAGGTCTTTTTCTCGACAAGTTTATCGATTGCGGGTTAGGGTAAGCCATATCGTGTAACAGCGAACGAGTAGGCTTTCGGCACACATGAACAGGAGAACTGCGCGGCGCTTCGGCGCTCGCGTGAGTAGAGAATACACACCGATACAATGAGGATACTATGAGCATCACAGTGGAGAACGTCGAGAAAAACTTTGGCTCGGTTCAAGCACTGAAGCCGACGAATCTTGAAATCGGCTCAGGCGAGTTCATTTCGTTGGTGGGGCCTTCCGGTTGTGGAAAGACGACCCTGCTCCGAACAATTGCAGGGCTTGAGCTACCCGATGACGGCAAGCTGACCTTGATCGACCGCGTGGTCTTTTCGAAACCCGACGGAATAGACGTGCCGGCCGAGAACCGCGGGGTCGGAATGGTGTTTCAAGACTTCGCGCTTTGGCCGCATCTTACCGTTTTCGAGAACGTGGCGTTCGGACTGCGCGCGCGCAAGGACACCGACCGATTGAAGGAACGAGTGCAGTGGGCACTGAGCCGAGTGCAGCTTGCCGGTTACGACGATCGGTACCCAAAGCAGCTCTCGGGCGGTCAGCAGCAGCGTGTTTCGTTTGCGCGTGCGATCGTAACCGAGCCGAAGATTATTCTGCTGGACGAACCGCTCAGCGCGCTCGACGCGGTGCTCCGCGAAGGTCTGCGACTGATGTTGCGCAGCCTTGCGAACGAGCTCGGCCTCACCGCGGTCTACGTAACGCACGACCAGCACGAGGCGATGTCGATCTCGGACCGCATCGTGGTCATGCGCGACGGCGTGATGCTACAACGCGGGATCCCTGAAGAGGTGTACAACAAACCGAACCAGCTGTTCATCGCGGAGTTCGTCGGCAAGACTAACTTCCTGCCGGAAAGCAACGGAACTGCGCCCGGTGAGCTCAAGATGACGCGGCCTGAGCGGCTCACGGTTCAGCGGCAGAGCAAGCAGGATCTCGAGTTCACCGGTGTCGTTGAAATGGTTTCGTATGTAGGCGACCGCTACGAAGCCCATCTCGATGTAGAGGGCAAGAAGTGGGTTGTGTACTTTGAAGAGCGTCCCGACGAGGGAGACCGGGTAACGCTATATCTTGCTCCCAAGTTTGTTCACACGATCAAGGAGGAGACCGAATGAGAGTTTCACGGATTGTAGTCGCACTGGTATTGGTATGCTTTGTGGCGGCGTTTGGATTTGCCGGCGGCGAGCCGGAGGCCGGAACCGTGGTGGTGTACTCGGCGGGGCCGGGTGGCTTGGCTGAAGACATCGCGCGTGGTTTCGAGCAAGAGACCGGTATCCGTGTAGAGCTGTTTCAGGCAACCACCGGCGATGTACTAGGGCGCTTGGAGGCCGAGGCCGACAACCCGCACGCCGATGTGGTGGTGCTGGCATCATGGCCTTCGGCGTTCGATCTGTACGAGCGCGGTTGGCTGGAGGAGTATGTGCCCGAGAACGCAGAACTCCTGCACGAGGGCTGGAATCACAACAACCATTTCTTTGGGTACAGCGCATCGGCACTGGGCGTAACCTACAACACCGAGCGCATCGACGATCCGGGCAGCGACTGGGGTGATTACACCGGCGCCGATTTCGCCGATGTCGTCGCGATGCCCGACCCGGCGCAATCGGGCTCGGCCTTGGACTTCATCGCGGGCTACGTGCTCAACTACGGCGACGATGCCTGGGATCTGTTTGAAGGATTGGTTGCAAACGGCCTCGAGGTTGCCGGCCCGAACCGCCCCGCGCTCGACTCGGTTATCACCGCCGCCAACTACCTGGTTCTTGCCGGTGTAGACTACATGGCGTACGGCGTAATGGCCGAAGGTACACCGGTAGACATCTATTATCCGGAAAGCGGCACGGTGGTGAATCCGCGGCCGGCCATGATGACGAGCTTTGCGCGTAACCCTGAGAACGCCCGCAAATTCATGGACTACCTGCTCTCGGACGAGGCGCAGCAGTTCGTGGCGGATTCTTACATTCTCCCGGGGCGCGCGGACGTTCCGGCTCATCCCGACCGCGTGGGGTATGAAGACATCCCGGTGCTTGATCTTGACTGGGACTGGATGGCGGAGAATCAGAGCGAGATTCTCGACCGTTTTCAGCAGCTCATCCGCTAGAGTTCGGCACCAGCTGCGGCGGTACATGACTACAACATGGATTGGTACAAATGAACGTTAAACACGCATTACGTAGACACAGCAACATCATTATCTCAATCGCTATCTTAACCGTCCTCATCATTATCCCCGTAGTGATGGTGCTACTGCGGAGCTTCACGATCGACGGAGCATTCCATCTGCTCAATCCGTTACGGACGATCTTTGAGGCGGAGCTCGTTGAGGTTCTGCTCAACTCGTTACAACTCGGCATAACGGTGGTCGCGATGACCACCGTTATCGCCGCACCACTGGCGTTTCTCACGGCAAAGACCGAGCTGTCGCGCGCCAAGTGGATAGACGTGGCACTACTGGTGCCGTTTATGACGCCCCCGTATATCGCTACAATGGGGTGGATTCT
>PUOW01000056.1 GCA_003552185.1 Spirochaetaceae bacterium | reverse complement strand
TTGATCGTCGGCGGGAAGTACTGATCGCGGATCGCGAGCACACACGCGATTCCTTCGACCCCGCCCGCAGCGCCGATACAGTGCCCGGTCATCGATTTGGTGGAGGAAACTTTCAGGTTGTAGGCGTGCTCGCCGAATACCTGCTTGATGACCTTCGTCTCGATCGGATCGTTCATCGGCGTAGAGGTACCGTGTGCGTTGATGTAATCGACCTCTTCCGGCGCAAAACCTCCGTCGGCCAGTGCCATGCGAATAGCGCGACTCGCTCCTACGCCCTCGGGATGCGGCGCGGTCAGGTGATTGGCGTCGCAGGTAATGCCGTAGCCGCACAACTCGGCGTAGATGCGCGCACCGCGCGCGAGGGCATGATCGAGGCGCTCGAGAGCAAGCACTCCCGCGCCTTCGCCCATCACGAATCCGTCGCGGGCTTTGTCGAACGGGCGCGACGCCACGGCCGGAGTGTCGTTATATCCGGTGCTCAGCGCCTGAATGACGTTGAACCCCGAGACGCCGAGCTTGGTGATGCACGCCTCCACTCCGCCGCTGAGAATCACATCGGCCTCACCGCAGCGCAACAGCCGCGCGGCGTCGCCGAGCGCGTCGGTTGCGGAGGCGCACGCGGTTGTGATCGAGTAACACGGCCCTTGTGCGTTGGTGAGAATCGCGACGTTGCCGGGCGCGATATTCGCGATCAGCTTCGGGATCGTCATCGGCGGCACGCGCGAAGGCCCCTTGCTCAGCAGACTCTCGTATGAACTCTCGATGGTCTCGAACCCACCGATGCCGACGCCGAGAATGCAGCCGAGTCGCTCGGGGTCTACCCCACCGTCGGAAAGTCCGGCATCCTGCATTGCCTGCACCGACGCCGCTACCGCGTACTGCGCAAAGCTGTCCATCTTGCGGGCGTCACGACGGTCCATGAACTCGCCGGCTTTGAAATCTTTCACCTCGGCGGCGATCTTGGTTTGGTACTCCGTCGGGTCGAACTTGGTTATCGGGCCGGCGCCGCTTCGGCCGGAGCGGATCGAACTCCAGAACTCGTCTACCGAGTTACCGATTGGAGTAACGGCCCCTAAGCCTGTAATAACGACGCGTTCCGATTCGGGTCTCTGTTTCATAACGTAGTTTCGAGTTGCGGCGGGCTACATGCCCATACCGCCGGTAATATGGATAACTTGTCCTGTTAGGTACGAAGCCAGATCCGAGGCAAGGAACAGCACGACCTTGGCGACCTCTTCCGGCTCACCGATACGCCCCATCGGGATCTGCTGCGTGAGTGCCTTGCGCTGCTCCTCGTTCAGTTTCTGCGTCATCACGGTGTCGATGAACCCCGGAGCAACGGCGTTGACCCGGACATTGCGCCCGGCGACCTCGCGCGCCAAGCTCTTCGTGAGCCCGATCATACCGGCTTTCGAGGCCGAGTAATTGGTCTGACCGGCGTTACCGATCACGCCCACGATCGAGGCGATGTTGATAATGCTCCCGGCGCGGCGCTTGATCATGTGGTTCGCCACAACCTTCGAGATATAAAACGCGCTGTTGAGATTGATGTTCAGCACGTCGTTCCAGTCTTTTGAGCTCATGCGGAAGATCAGCCCGTCGCGCGTGATGCCGGCGTTGTTGATGAGAATGTCGATCCCGTCGACCTCGCTGATGATCTCCTCAACGACAGCGGTGATCGTGGGCTCATCGGCGACGTTGCCTTCCTTGTATACCACGGTAGCCCCGTGTTGTTCGGCAAGCTGTTGGTATTCCTCGAGCGACTCGCCGGGGCTCAGATCTATGTAGTACACCGAAGCGCCGTTGTGCAGCAGTTTCAGCACGATCTCGCGACCGATCCCGCGCGAGCCTCCCGTTATGAGAGCTGTTTGCCCTTGTAGCATATGGTAGTTACCTCCCCGTCTTCAAATCCTACGCCCACATATTACGCGTCCGGCGTAATCCCGGCAATCCGAAACCCGGCGATATCTTCAATGGTCCCGGCCGGACGGCAGACCACCGCTCCGTGGTCCTCGGTCTTGGCGAACGCCTTCCAGAGCCCCTCGAGCACCGTTCCGGGACCCACCTCAAGCAGCTCATCGTATCCGTCGGCCACAAGACAGCGTTGCTCATCGACCCAGCGCACGGTTGAAACCAGCTGCCGTATGCACAGCGCGCGCGCTTCGCGGCCCGACACAACGCGCGAGCCGGTTACGTTGGAGTAGACCGGGAGCTCAGGGTCGGCAAACGAGACCGTCTCGAGGTACTCCTCAAACTCCACGCGTGCGGACTCCATCAGCGGCGTGTGAAACGGTCCCGAGACCTTGAGCGGCATTACTCGCCGCGCTCCGGCCTCTTTCAGCACCTTTTGAGCGCGCCCAAGCTCTTCGCCGGCGCCGGCGATCACGGTTTGAACCGGGCTGTTGTGAATCGCCGGGTAGACCTGCTCAAAGCCGTGCGACTCGAGGGTTCGGCAGACGTCTTCGAACGAAAGCCCCAAGACCGCGGCCATTCCGGCCGTGCCGCCGAATCGCGCATCGAGCTCTCGACTTGCGCGCTCCATACAGTCGCCGCGGCGGCGAACCACCGCAAACACATCTTCAGAGGCCAAGACACCGGCTTGCACAAGCGAGGCATACTCTCCGAGACTAAAACCCGCGGAGGCCTGCGCCGTAATATCGCGCTCGGCAAGAACCGTGGCTGCGGCCAGGTTCACCAGCGTGATCGCGATCTGGGTCTTGTCGGTTGCTTTGAGATCTTCGTCACTGCCCTCGAAAAGGAGCCGACGCAGATCCATCTCGGTGGTGTCCGAAGCGGCCTCAAACAGCCGCCGCACCGCCTCGCTTTCGTCGTACAGATCTTTGCCCATTCCAGGATACTGGGCGCCCTGCCCAGGAAATAGAAAAGCTCGTGTCAAAGGCCGCCTCCTCAAGCGAAGACTCGGCAGGAACGGTAGCACGCGCCTTATGGGGTGTCAACACCGCCGGCGGTGGTGCCGACGGTGGTGCTCCGTGGCCGGTACGCGCTATACTGGGCTTCGATGGCACGTTCCAATCCGCAGGCGCTCCTGATCGCCGGGCTGATCTTCGCAGGAATTATGGTGCTGGACCCGTTCGGGCTTATGCGCGATACGCCGCGCCTCGAGCACTCCGAGATCGACGACGCGCGCGTCGCGGAGCTGTCGGATTACCTGCGCGCATACCCGAAAGCTCCTGAAGAGTACCTTGCCGGACTGTTCGACCGGCACACGATCGTGTTTCTCGGCGAGTACGGCCGCCTGAGCCGTCAGGTTACGTTCGTCGGCGAGGCGCTCGAGCCGCTGCGCGCCGCCGGGGTCTCGCGCATCGGGCTGACGCATCTGCTTGCGGCCGACCAGAGCGCGATAGACGAGCTGGTTACGGCCGAGGAGTTCGATCGCAGGCAAGCGCAGCGACTCTTGTTCAATCGCAAGGTTCTGTGGGGATACGAAGAGTACGTCGATCTGCTCGAGGCCGTCTGGCGGATCAACCGAGGCGCGGAGCCCGACGATCCGCCGCTCCGCGCGGTAGGGCTCAACACCCAACCCGCCTACCGGCATCTCGAGAGCCCGCCCGATCTCGAGGATCCCGAGAAAATGCAGGCGGTGTTCGCCGACGGCGTCCCGGACCGCGCAATCGCGGACGCGATTGAGCGGGAGATTGTTGCGTCGGGCCGGTCTGCGCTGATTTTCACCGCGGTGGAGCACGCCTTCACCGAGTTCGAGGATCTCGCGCACGCCGAGCGCATGCAGTCGCTCGGGTTCTCCGAAACCGCCCGGGCCGGAAACTACATCGCCGAGGAGCTCGGCGCCGAGGTGGCGACGGTGATGATGCACGCGCCGTGGCCCGACCGCTCGGCATCGAGCGGGGTACGCTCCCCGGCCGGTGGAGCAATCGAGGCGGCGCTTGCCGCGGTACCCGAGCGCTATCGAAGCGTAGGCTTCTCGCTTACCGAGAGCCCGTTCGGCGAGCTCGAGTTAACCGGCGGTGAGTACCTGCACGGGCGCGCCTCGGCGCGGCTCGCCGAACTGGCCGACGGCTATATCGCGCTCGGGCTCATCGGCGAGTATCGAACCGTTACCCCGATCACGGCATTTATCGATTCCGAGAACCTCGACGAAGCGATTCGGCGTTTTCCCGGCCCAACTCCCGACGGGGCGAGTGTCTCGGGGATGAACGCGTACCTGCAACGGGTGAACGACCAGATTGAGCGCGATCTCGAGCTGTTCCGGTAGCGCGGCAGCGCCTCGCGTGCGGCCCCGGGTCACGCGCGCCGTGGCCGCCTGTAAGCGTGCCGGACCGCGCGCGCCTGAGAGAGCGACGAGAGCGCTGAGAGCGCGCGCTTGACCGCGTTTGACCCCGACCGTAGAATCAGGGGCCAACAGGAGTGTAGTAGTGGAAGCATTTATTCGCTCGGTAGGCGCCTACGCCCCGCCTCGCCGAATGTCCAACCATGAACTCGCCGAGTTCGTCGATACCTCACACGAATGGATATACTCGCACACCGGGATCTCGTACCGGCATATCGCGGAGCCCGACCAAGCCGCTTCGGATCTCGCGGTTCCTGCCGCCCACCGTGCGCTCGAGGCCGCGGGCATGACGGCCGATGAGCTCGATCTTGTGCTGGTCGCGACCTCAACCCCCGACTACATCGGCCTGCCCTCGACCGCCTGCGTGGTTCAACACGCGATCGGCGCAACGAGCGCCGGCGCGATGGACGTTATGGCGGTCTGCAGCGGTTTCGTGTACGCGCTCGAGACCGCACGCGCGTTCGTGAAGGCCGGCTCGGCGCGCCACGTGCTGGTGGTCGGCACCGAGGTTTACAGCAAGATCATGGACTGGACCGACCGCAACACCTGCGTTTTGTTCGGCGACGGCGCCGGTGCCGTGATCGTCTCGCCGCAAACCGAGGAAGGCGCCAAGAGCGCCGTTGTAGACTCAATTCTGCGCTCCGACGGGAGCGGAGCCGAGTCGCTGTTTCGCCCGTGCGGCGGGACACGCTGCGCGTATATCCCCGGCCAAACGCCCGACAGCGAGCTGGCGCTGCAGATGAACGGGCGAAAGGTATACATCTTTGCGGTGCGGGCGGTGGTAGACACCATCAACGAGATGCTCAAGCGCAACAACCTTACCTTCAGCGACATTCGCTACTTCGTGCCGCATCAGGCCAATCGGCGGATCATCGAGGCCGCCGCTAAGCGCCTCGAGATCCCGAGTGAGCAGTTTTACCTCAACATGGATGAGTACGCGAACACCTCGGCAGCCTCGATTCCGCTCGCGCTCGACGAGATGAACGCCAAGGGAGTTCTCAAGCGCGGCGACGCGGTGATCACGATCGGATTCGGCGCCGGGCTTACCTACGGTGCGAACCTGATCGTGTGGTAGGCTTCTTGACGATCGCGCCGGTAATCCCTATCTTATCAGCAGCAAATAGGAATCATTCCTATTCTTAACTCGATTGGGTCGATAGGAGTTACGTGATGACCGGCGGGAAGCTGCGCAGCAGCAAACAGCGCGATCGCATTCTCGAACTGCTGCACGCCACCGACGAGCACCCGACCGCAGCCTGGATCTACGACCGGCTCAAGGCCGAGTTTCCGCGGCTGAGTCTCGGCAACGTCTATCGCAACCTCCACATCCTTGTTGAACAAGGCTTGATCGAGAAAATCGAGGGCGGCAGCACCTTCGACCGCTACGAGGCGGTCGGCACGCCGCACTGCCACCTGGTGTGCGAGGGCTGCGGCGCTATCGTGGACCTCGAGCTGCCGATGAGCGCGGTAGAGGAGCTCACCGAGCGCCTCAATAGCAGTGGGCCCCATCGAGCCACTCGCGCGCGGCTTGAGTTTTACGGCTTCTGCGAGAACTGCGTTCCCGACCACGAGCCCGACCGCGAGTATGAGTCGGTACAGGATTGACGTTTTACGATGAAGGTTGTACCTTATTAATAATCGTTCCGATTTTTAAGGAGCGGTCACAAAGTACGAATCAACAGGAGAAGATCTATGGTATCAGACATTGGACTCGACAAAAACGGAAGCGCCAAGACGGCGGAGGCACTGAATCAGTATTTGGCCGATCTGCACATCCTGTACGCTAAGCTGCACGCGTACCACTGGAATCTCGAGGGGCCGATGTTCTTTCCGCTGCACGAGAAGCTGCAGGAGATCTACGAGGCCGTCGCGGAGTCGATCGACGAGATCGCTGAGCGCATTCTCATGATCGGTCATCGCCCGCTTACAAAGCTCGGTGATTACCAGAAGCACGCCAAGATCAAGGAAGCGGAAAGCGAGAAGGTCGGTGACGAGAAGATGGTTCGCGAGCTGCTTGCCGATCACCAGTACTTGATCAAGAGCATCCGCGGCATCATCGAGACCGCCGGAGAGATAGACGATGAAGGCACGGTGGACTTGGTAACCGGCGAGCTGCGCGCGCACGAGAAGACGGTCTGGATGCTGAGCGCACACCTCGGCTAAGCGCCGGCGCTCACGTAGACACACTCAG
>PUOW01000145.1 GCA_003552185.1 Spirochaetaceae bacterium | reverse complement strand
CGTATTGCTTCGCTTAACCGAGAAGAAACTGCAGTTTCCCGGTGGTTTTCGCCGTCCACAAGAGTCGTGTCAGTACCAATTCTTTTACGTCGGAACGTGCTATACTAGTCATCCGCATGACGGCCCTACGCCGCGCCTTTGCCGGCGCCTCTTTGCTACTGCTTCTCGCGATCTCTCCGGTCTCGGCTGAGTACGAAACACCGTTGCTCCCCCCCGATCCGGCGGTTATGGGGCGGGGTGGCACCGCGGTCGCCGACGCCGACGGCTATACCGCGCTGTTCTCGAATCCGGCCGGGTTTGTGGGGACGCCCGGGGAGGTTACGGTTCTTAGCGCGCGGTCTTGGGTGCATGCTTCCCCGGCGCGGGCACTCGAGGTGGCTCGTCTGGTCGTCGGCAGCTCATCGGTTTCGGGCGACGGCAGCAGCTACGAGCGGCTCGAGCGCGAGCTGCGGCGTAACGGTTTGGGCGCCGGCGGTAGCGCAGGCATCGCGTACGTGGGGCGTGGCCTGGGTTTGGGGCTGGTCACAACGGTCGACGGGTTTCTGTACGGGAAGTCTTTCGAGCTTGCCGCGGGCGAACTCACCTCCGAACTCGCGTTGATCGGCGGATGGGCCTTTCCGTTTGAGATCGGCCCGGTACGCCTGCAGGTAGGCGCTGCCGGTCGGCCGCTCGTGCGCGTGCATTCGCTGATCGATGCCGAGGAAACGCCGGCCGCCGCGGCCGCGCTCGCGCAACAGGTGTTGGGGGTTCAAACGGCGTACGACGGTGACGACTACGCCGCCGAGCTCAGCGAAACCTACTACGGCTACGGGCTCGCAATCGACGGCGGGGCGCAGCTGTTCTGGAACCGCTGGAGCCTGGGATTCGCGGTGCGCGACATCGCCGACACCTCGTTGAATTACTCTAAAACAGACCTGAGAGAAGTGCTCGATGAGCTGCGTGGGCGCGCTCTGCCGGCGGAGGCCGAGGAAGACGACGAGGGCTATCTCGAGGCCGGCGCGCGCAAGATTCCGATGCGGGGCACCGTAGGTATCGGCTACCACTCGAGCCTCGACGGCTGGAGCGAGGTTCTCGACGCGCGCGTCCGGCTCGAGTACGACGATCTCTTCGAGCGCGTGTATCCCGAGCTTCCGGCGGCCTCTCGTATCGGCGCCGGGCTCGAGCTGCGCGCCTGGAACAGGCTTTCGCTTCGAACCGGCATGTATCAAGGCTACCTCACCGCGGGTTTCGGGCTCGACCTTCCGGGGGTTGAGCTGAATGCTGCGGCGTTTAGTCGTGAACTCGGAAGCGAGTTTCGGGATAAGCGGAGCAGCACCGTGGCGCTTGAACTCGCGATCCGCTTCTAAAGGCGCCGGCGCCGTTGCGGCCGGGACAGAAGCGCGGCTGTAAGGCTGCGCAGATAGAAGGAGGGTGGTAACATGGAACGACCTATGCCATGGGTAATGCCGAAACGACATTGTGCCGATATTGGAGCTAAGATGCGTCCCCGTTATCCGTTTTTTGCCGGAGTGCTGGTTTTGGTATCCGCGCTTGTTGTGCTCGGTGCGTGCGAGCAGGCTTTTACCACGAGTCCGCTTTCCTGGCTCGAGCGCGACCCCGACAATATGAGCAAAGACCAACAGATTCGCTACGCCGAGGATGCGCTGCGTTCGGGAAGCAAGAGTTCGGCTCGCAAAGCCTACGACGCGCTCTCGAAGAACGTGGACGCCGACGACCCGGCCGAGCTGAATCTCCTACTCGCCGACCTTGCGATGAACGCCTCGGGGTTTGCGGACACCACCGGGGATCTTCTCGAGCTCGCGTTTGCCGAAGATCTGGGGAATGCCGATAAGCTTGCGGAACAGCTTGAACCGAAGCTCGGCGATCTCGACTACGACTACGTGCTGAAAGCGAAAGAGCAAATAGACCAGGTTCACGCAAAGGGCGAGACGGCGAGTGAGCAGGCCTATCTGGAGGTGGGGTTGGCGCTTGCGATGCGCGCCGCCAACGCGAACGACGGCAGCTTCGATCCGGACGACGGAGATGAATGGGGCGACGCCAAGGATTTCGCGGCTGAAGCGGCGACTCGGCTCGATGATTCCGATCTGCTTTCAGATTTCGACGGCTATTTGAACTAACCCAAGGTTGGGATCGCCGGACCGTTCGAGAGAGGAGCGGGCCGGGGCCCCGATGACGGTACCGGAAGGGAGACAAGCAACGGTGTTACGCAAAGAGCGAAGACGCAGACGGATGCTCACGACGGCCCTGCCGGCGTTTCTGGGTTTGCTGGTTGTCGCGCCTTCCGCCCAAGGGTCGGACTTCATCGATACTGCGCTCACCACGATCGTGCGCCCGCGTACCGCGGCGCTCGGAGGCGCGCACACCACCTTCGACGAGGGCATCTCAACGCTGTTCGCGAACCCGGCCGGTTTTGCGCGCGCGGAGCAAGAGATTCAGCTGACCGAGCTTACGACCTGGGTCTCGGGGCCGATGTTCTCGCTGTCGAGCGCGATCGCCGAGGCGCTCGACGGTGATCCCGAAGAGGTGCTGACAACCCCCGAGGTCACCGATCTTACACGAAACCTCTACACGCGGGTGGGCCTCACCGGCCCGGTGGCGCTGGGCTTTGTGGGCGACGGCATCGGGTTCGGCATATTCTCGGACGGAGGTATCGGGATCGAGACCGTCAGCGGCCGCACCCTCGAGATAAGCGCTGAGGAACGCATGCTCGCGCTCGGGGGCGTGGGGTTCCCGGTGCCGCTACCTCGCGGCACCCCGGGGCGACTGTACGGCGGGGTGCTGATGAAAGGGTTCATGCACGGCGTCACGAGCTTCCGTGAAGACCTCCTTGATATTCCCGATCTCGTCGACGACGGTGATTTCGGACGTTTTACCGACGAACCGTTTGTGCTTACCACCGGGGTGGGGTTTGACCTCGGAATGCGCTACGATCGCAGCGAACGGCTGTCCTACGGTGTGACCGCGAAAAACGTGCTCGCCCCGGCTGTTGCAACCAGCTACGAAAGCCTTGACGATTTTCTCGACGGGGAAGACTCGGTAGACCGTGAACGCCTCTGGGCTCCGGTCGAGCTGAACCTCGGCGTGCGCTACCGTCCCGAGGCGCCGGAGCGCCTTTCGGGCGTGAGTAGCACCACGCTGTATTTTGATTATCGTGACGCCATTGATTTCCTCGTGCGCCCCGACGAGAACGACAACATCGCGCTCAAGCCGGCGCTCGGCGTTGAGGTTGTGATGCTCCGGGTACTCGCGGTGCGCGCCGGGTTCGCGCGTGGGCTTCCGGCCGCAGGCTTCGGAATAGACGCAGGCCCGGTTGAGGTAAACACCGCGGTGTTCGGTTCCGAGCTCTCGGGCGAGCCGGGGCTCCGTTCGGTGTTCAACGCGATGCTCGGCATCCGTGTGCGCATCTGAGGCCGCAGCGCATCCGACACGCTCGAATAATGCGGTCGAAACGCGTTGACAAAAGCCGGGCTCGGTTGCTATAGTGCCGCCGATCGCCACATTTGGAATATCCCACATGCGGTTCGATCGAGTGGGCCGCTAGCTCAGCTGGTAGAGCAACGCCCTTTTAAGGCGTGGGTCGATGGTTCGAATCCATCGCGGCTCAGTTTTCCCGAGAGATTTTCCCCACCGGAGCGGCGTACACCGCAAACTCGTTCTCGCCGTCCAGCCCAATCAGGGCGTCGAGCTTCTCTTGATCGTACGCGCCCACTGCGCAGGTGCCGCAGCCAAGGTCTTCGCATGCCAGGTACAGGTGCGCGCAGACGTGGCCGGCATCCATGAGAATGAGCCTTAGGCTCTCGAAGGCATAGCGCCACTCGCAGCGATACGGGACGGCCGCCCAGACAAAGTCTACCGCTCCGCCGAAATGGTGTTTGAGCAGCGCCTCGTCGAGCTGCTGTTCAAAATCGGAGGTCAGGCGTTCCACGCAGAGCGCGTGTTCAAACGGAAGGTAGCGATACAACCCCGGCTCCAGCCCTTCAACGCGCGACACGAAAAGGTAGGTCTCGAACGGGTGCCGCGCTCCGCCGGACGGAACGGTGCGGAAGCTCGCTTTCTCGGTTTGCTTCCTCACGCCTTGGGTGGCCCAGAGAAGGTAAGAGAGCTCCGCGATCTGAAGCGGCTCGTCGGTGAAACTGCGGTGTGAGCTGCGGGCCGCGATTGCGTCTTTCAACGCAATGGGTTTTGCAACGGCCTGGTCGGCTTCCGGCAACGGAACGACGTTGCCTCGGCAGGGCTTCTGCATCTCGGGAACCGCCGCGCCTTGTTTTTGCGCAGTCTTGTCACGGTCGAGCTCCGGCCAACGTGTCTTGATCATGGGTCTCGTGTCTTTGGGGTCGTATGACGGCATTACTTCCTACTCCTTTCCTACCGCTGGATCGTGGTTCGGCGCTGTGGTGCCACGCGGGCATCGTACCAAAGGCGGTGCGCGGCGCGCAACACGCGAGGCCGCCGCGCGAGGCCTCCGCGCGAGGCCGCCGCGCGAGACCGCCGGGGCTGCGACGGCGAGGTCCCGGCTATGAGGAAGCCGGGGGAGTTTCGTGCTCGACTCGAATCGGTAGATCGAACCAGAACTCGCTACCTTGTTCGGGGACGCTTCGAAACCCCACGGTGCCGCCCATCTGTTCAACAAGCCGCTTCGTCACGATAAGGCCGATCCCGGTTCCCTCAGTGTTGCTCGCTTCGCGCCCAAGTCGCGAGAATGCCCGAAACAGCTCGTTCTGTCGATCGTACGGGATCCCGAGGCCTTGATCGCGCACCGCGACGCGCACCCGTCCGTCCTCGAGCAAGGCTCCGTGCAGCTCTACCGTTCCGCCTTCGGGCTTGTTGTACTTGATTGCATTGCTGAGCAGGTTGATCGTGACCTGCTTGATCCGGGCCTCGTCGGCAATGCAGGTCCCTATCCGCGAATCGAACGAGAGCTCCATCGTGATGCCGAAACGCTCGGCGAGCCCCGAGACCGCCCGGCATGCCTCCTCGAGAGTTGTGTAGAGGTCGAAGTGTGCGGTCTGCAACCTCACCTTACCCGACTCGATCCGCGCGAGCTCGAGCACCTCATCGATGAGCTGTGTGAGCTGTCTTCCGTGGGTGAGGACATGCTGCAGATAGGTGTGTTGTTTCGGATTGTCGGCGCGGCTCAACTCCGGCTCCAGAAGCTGTGCGAATCCGAGGATCGCGTTCAAGGGTGTGCGAAGTTCGTGGCTCATGCTCGAGAGGAACTCCGACTTTGCCCGCGCGGCGGCTTCGGCTTGCTCTTTGGCCTGCCGTAACTCGGCGTTCATGCGTTCGAGCTCGGCCTGCGTTCGCTTGTACGCGGTTACGTCGCGAAAGTACACCGCGAGGCCCTCTTCGGACGGGTACGCGTTTACCTCGAGCCATCCCTGAACGGGTTGGTAGAACAACTCGAAATGGGCTGCCGTTCCCTCCGCAACCGCGGCTCGGTACTCGGACTCCACGCGAGTTCCCAGCAACTCCGGAAAGGCGTGCCAGATAACCGAGCCGAGCAGCCGGCCGCGCGAGCGCTGCAACACGCGTTCGGCCTCGCGGTTGACGTAGGTGAATCGCCAGTGGTGGTCGACCGTAAAGAACGCGTCGGTTATGCTCTCCAGGGTTGTGGTGAGCTTCTCGGCGAGCCCCCGGGCCCGATGCTCGCTCCGCTCAAGACGCTTCTGCAGGCGCTTTTCGTCCGAGATCTCGCGGACTACCATAATAACCCGGGGCGGTTTCGAGGTATTGTCCAATGAGCAATGGTAGCGAACCCAGATCTCCCGGCCTTGATCCGTTTTCGCAGGATGCTCCGCGGTATGCGCCTCGAGCGTGCCGTTTATTAGTGCGGGCGGGAAAAGCGAGGGGGTAACCGGCGGCTTGAGGTAATCGCGAAGGTGGGTTCCGGGGAGTTGCTGCCCTTCTATCCCAAACAAACGCGCGAAGGCCGGGTTGCCTGTCTCAATTGTTCCGTCGGGTAGCAGAACCGCAAGCCCAACCTTCGCGTGTTCAAAGATCGTCTGTAGCTCGGCGGTGCTGGGCGGGTCGGTTCGAGGTGCGAACTCCATACTTGGGTAACCTATGGGTAACGCCGGTCGCGGTCAAGGGCTGCGGTTAAGAGACGAAACCGATGAGAACTCTCTGTTGCTCCGTGGTGTTACAGTTGCAGGAGCCCGTTGAGCCCGGCGTATCGCACGAGGTCCACCTGGTTGCGCAACTCCAGCTTTCGCATAAGGCTGCTGCGATGGTTTTCGACCGTGCGTTTGCTGATGAACAGATGCTCGGCGATCTCGTGCGTGAGCATACCTTGAGCCACCAGTCGAAAGATTTCTTGCTCGCGGGGCGTGAGGCGACCGAGCTCTTGAAACGCGACTGCATCGTGGTCGCCGTCGGTGCCTATGGTCTCGGCACGCTGCTTACCGTGAACCCTGAGGAACAGCTCATTGCGACCTACCGCCGTAATTGCTTCTACCAATGTTTCAGGTGCGATGCTCTTCACAATTACGCCGGCCGCACCGGCTTGCAAGGCGCG
>PUOW01000042.1 GCA_003552185.1 Spirochaetaceae bacterium | reverse complement strand
GTATGAGCACCCCCTGCCATAAGCGACGGTAAGCTACCGCAGCGGTAAACGGCGTTGCGAGCAGAAACGCCGCCCTGCTCGGCCCGATGACCTCAGACGGCGCGCCGATCACGTGCTCGAGGATCAGCGCGTACAGCGGCGTCGCGGCGATCAACAGGTGCAGCCCGGTTAGCCCGAGCGCGAGCGCGTGCGTGAAGCGCATGAGTCGTCGGTAGTGGCCGCGGTCGTAGCTCAGCGCGGTGCCGGCGGCGAGTAGCTGGATTACCGGGCTCTCGACCGCAAGCGCCACCACGAAGGTAATTCCGAACGCGGCGAGCTGGATCTCGGCCTGATCGAGCCGCGCGATGATCGCGGTCATCGCGGGTTGCTCCACCGCCATCAGCAGCCACATCGCGGCGAGCGGCACCCAGAACCAAAAGATGCCGCGTTGCGTGAGGTCCTCTACCGGCGGGGGATCGGGTCGTGAGCTATCGCGGTCGGGAGCGTCCTGCATGGGTGTACCGGGTGGGCACCGACGGCGCGCGCGAGCGCGCCGCCGCCGTAAACCCGTGCTACGCTATCGTAACCTTCGGGTCGAGGTACACGTCCTGGATGGCGTTCAGCAGCGCCGCGCCTTCGGCCATCGGTCGCTGGAAGGCCTTGCGTCCGCTGATCAGTCCGGCGCCGCCGGCGCGCTTATTGATCACCGCGGTGCGTACCGCCTCGGCGAAGTCGTCCTTCCCGGAAGCGCCGCCTGAGTTGATCAGGCTCGCGCGTCCCATGTAGCAGTTCGCGACCTGGTAGCGTGTGAGGTCTATGGGATTGTCGCTCGTGAGCTCGCTGTAGATGCGTTCATCGAGCTTCCCGTAGCTGCTGCCGCCGGTGTTCAATGCTTTGTATCCGCCGTTGTTCTCCGGCAATTTCTGCTTGATGATGTCGGCCTCGATCGTGACCCCGAGGTGGTTGGCCTGACCGCTGAGGTCGGCCGAGACGTGATAATCGGTGCCGTCCACCTTGAAGGCGTTGTTTCGGAGGTAGCACCAGAGCACCGTCGCCAGCCCGAGTTCATGCGCGTACGCAAACGCCTCGGCTACCTCCACAATCTGATGGTTCGAGTCGTCGGAACCAAAGTAGATCGTGGCGCCGACCGCGGCGGCTCCCATGTTGTAGGCCTCATCTATGGTGCCGAACATGATCTGGCGGAAATCGTTCGGGTAGGTGAGAAGCTCGTTGTGGTTGATCTTCACGAGGAACGGAATCTTGTGCGCGTACCTGCGCGCCACCGCGCCGAGCACTCCGTAGGTTGAGGCAACGGCGTTGCAACCGCCCTCGATCGCGAGCTTCACGATGTTCTCCGGGTCAAAGTACGCCGGGTTCTTCGCGAACGAGGCTCCGCCTGAGTGCTCGATGCCCTGGTCAACCGGCAGAATCGAGAGGTACCCGGTTCCGCCGAGCCGGCCGTGGCGATAGATGCGCTCAAGATTCCCGAGTACGCGGTTGTTGCGGTCCGACTGCGCCCAGACGCGGTCTACGTGGTCGGGGCCGGGGAGATGAAGGTGGTCTTTGGAAATCGTGGAACAGCTGTGGTTCAACAGCGCGTCGGCTTCGGCGCCGAGCATTTCTTCGATACTCTTGGCTTGGGTCTGTGTGGCCATGTGATGCCTCCTCAAGGCGTGGTTTCGGATGGTACAGCACGATCTGCCGATTTCTACGACGGCACGCCGCCTCACGTTCGAAGCGGTGCTGCGCTGAGTATACGAAGAAAAAGGCGCGCCTGAAAAGGCGCGCCCCGAGCAACGATGCCGGCTGAGCAACGATGCCGGCTCAGCCGCTTAGGCCGCGCGGTCTAATCTATCGCGTCGAGCGCGTACTCCACTTCGTTGTACTGCTGTATGGTGCGGATGATCTCCCAGTCGTCTTTGTACGAGATCGGGATAAATCCGTCGACCTGAAACTCCTCGCCCAACGGGGTGCCTTCGAACTCGTACGTGAAGAACGCCTCGCGGATCTTCTCCGCGAGCTCAGGGTGCAGATTATGTGCATAGCCGTACGAGGTGGTGGGAAACGGATCGGTTTCGTAGATGATTCGGATCTCGTCCTTTGAAAACTGACCGCGCATTGCCATGCGATCCACAACCTCCGACGCCACCGGCGCGGCGTCGTACTCTCCGGAGATTACGCCGAGCGCCGAGGCCGCGTGGCTCCCGGAAAACTCGATCTCGTAATCCACGCCCGGGCTCACACCCTCACGCGGGAACAGCGCCATCGGTGCCTGGTGGCCGGAGTTCGAGGTTTCAGTTACGTGCGCCACCCGGCGGCCGCGCAGATCTTCCATGGTGCGAATATCGCTGTCGGCATGAACGTAGACCTGCAGCGTGTACCCGAAACGCCCGTCGTCGCCGCCCATGATCGCGAACGGTACATAACCCGCCAGATTCACCGCGAACGGCGTCGGGCCGGTGGAGATGCCCGCGACATGCAGACGACCGGCGCGCATCGCCTGTATCTGAGCGGTGTAGTACTCCACGTTGTAGTACCGAACCTCGCGGCCGGTCACCGAGGCCAGGTGCTCGAGAAAGTCGTACCACATGTCCTCATACACTACCGGGCCTCGGACCGGAGTGTAGGAGAATATCAAGGTGTCGGGGTCTACCCATTTGCTTTCCTCGGCCGGTCGATCGGCGAGGAGATCCCCGTCGTGATCGCAGTAGTAGTGATCGAGCTCGCCGCGCATCTCGGCGGGGCAGTCTTCGTCGGAAATCGGGCCGATTTTTCGCGCGTCCTCACGGGCCCCACGGCCGAACGCCGTCGGCAGCACCAGCAGTAACACGAGCGGAAGCAGTATCAATCGTTTCATTGCATGATCCTTACAGTAGCTTGCGACGTACGAGGCCGGTGACCAACTCGCCGGCGAACACCACCAGAACGATCACAATCAACACCAGCGAAACGGTGTTCCAGCGGAACATGTCGATCGCCGATTGGAATACGAGCCCGATGCCTCCGGCGCCTACGAGCCCAAGTACCGTCGATTCGCGAATATTGATGTCCCAACGGAGAATCGTGATTGCCCAGAAACTGGGCACAACCTGCGGCACAATCGCGTAGGTCAGTACATGCCAACGCGAAGCTCCCGATGCCTGCAGCGCCTCTACCGGTCCCCAGTCTATCTCCTCGATGGATTCCGCGACGAGCTTGCTCAGAAAGCCGATCGAGCGGAACGCCACCGCAAGAATGCCGGCAAGAGGGCCGGGGCCGATGATCGCCACAAACACGAGCGCCCAGATCAAGGTGTCGACCGAGCGCGTCGCGACGATCACGAAGCGACCGAACCACAGCGTCGCTTTGTTCGGCGTAACGTTCTGTGCGCCGAGATACGCAATCGGCATCGCGAGAAATACCGCCACGATTGTGCCGAGCACCGCCATGTTGATCGACTCGATCAGCCCGAACAGGATCGGGTTCAGCTGCACGAAGCTAGGCGGGAACATCCGAAACATCATGTCGCCGATCTGCTCGGGGGCGGTCCAGACCCATGGCCAGAAGATGTCGACGGTGGACAGTGCCCAGTACAGGACAACGCCTACCACCAAGTAGCCCAGACTTCGGGCAACGCGTTGCTTCGGCGTGAAACGAACCCATTGGAAGTGATCCGAGGACTTGGGGGTGGAGAGAGTACTTTGTTGCGTGCTCATTTCGTCAACCTCCGTAATCGGCCGCTGATGCCCTCCGCTACGAGAATAATGCCGATCATCACGAGGAGAATGGCCGACGCGGTTGCGTAGTCGTAGCGGCCGAACGCGGTGTTGAGGGTTCCGCCGATACCGCCGGCGCCCACGAGACCCACGATCGCGGAGGCACGCAGGTTGATATCAAGCTGGTAGACCGAAAGACCGATCAACCGCGGCAGCACCTGCGGGAAAACGGCGTAGACAAGGGTGGTGAAGTAGCCGGCGCCGGTACAGCGCACGCCCTCGACCTGCCCGTACTTGATTTCCTCTATTGCTTCCGCGAGCAGCTTTCCGACGAAGCCGATGGTGTACATGATCAAGGTGAGGATCCCGGCGAAGGCCCCGAACCCAACCGCCGAGACGAACAACACCCCGAGCACAACCGGATGCAGGCTGCGTGACACGATCACGATGATGCGCCCGACGGCGTAGATCGGCAGGATGCTGATATTCTTGGCAGCCATAAACGCGATTGGAACGCTCAACAGTACGCCGACCGCGGTCGCGATAAGGGTCATCTGAATGCTCTCGATAAATCCGCGAACGATCAGACTCCCGCGCGCGGCAAAATCCGGTGGGAATGCGCCGCGAAACATCGTGATGGCACGAGGAATGCCTTCGGCAACACGCTGCGGATTCACACGTAGCGTGCTCACCGCGAACGCCAGATAGATCAGCGCGAGCGCGAGCAGTCCGTATCGAATCCAGGGCGTTTCGATGAAGTGCGGCCGGCGCCAGTGATAATGAACCGACGAATCACTCATCTTCCTCATCCCCGTTCTTGGCCGAGACCTTCATCTGCTTCTTGAGGTCGTCCTCGTGCCCGGCGTAGATCTTGTCCAGCCAGTCCTCGGTAAGATCACCGGGGTTGCCGTCGAACACGATCACGCCGTGACGCAACCCTACGATGCGGTCGGCGTACCCGGTCGCCTGTGGAACGTTGTGCAGGTTAATCAAAACCGGTAGGTCGAGCTCATCGGTAATCCCGGCGATCAGTTCCATGATACGTTCCGAGGTTTTGGGGTCGAGCGACGCGGTCGGCTCGTCGGCGAGCAGTATGCTGGGGTTCTGCATGAGCGCGCGAGCGCATCCGACGCGCTGGCGCTCGCCGCCGGACAGCGCGTCGCAGCGCTTGTTGACGTACTGCGCAAGGCCGACGCGCTTCAGCAATGCGTAGGCACGATCTACGTCTTCCTGCGGAAAGCGCCGAAACACTCCTCGTAGGAGCCCCACATAGCCGAGTCTGCCGGAGAGGACGTTCTCCATAACCGTGAGGCGGTCGACCAAGTTGTAGGCCTGGAAGATCATGCCGATCTTGCGGCGCGTGTTTTGCAGCTCGCGGCCGTGCAGCTTGAGCACATCTTCGCCGTCGAGCTCTATACTGCCGGAGTTGGCGGGAACGAGACGATTGATACAGCGCAGCAAGGTGCTCTTGCCGGCGCCCGATGAGCCGATGACCGCGGTTAGTCGGCGTTTGTCGGTTGCGAGATTCAAGCCTTTGAGCACGGGCTCACCGTTCCCGTAGCTCTTCACCAAGTTCGTAATCTTGAGCATTGCTCCTCACTCCAATGTGTTTGCGACAGAAAGCAACGGCGCGACTGGGCCGCGCCGTTGCTGGGATGCGTAACTGGAAACGGCGGGTCTGCGTGCCGCGGTATCCGGGCGACGCGTTCACCGTTGATATGTCGACGAAATACCGCGTTAGTCGATGTCGTCGAGCCGGTACTGAACCTCGTTATACTCCTGGATTGTGCGAATTACGTTCCAGTGTTCCTTGTAGGTGATCGGAATGAAGCCGTCGACCTGGAACTCGTCACCGAGCGGCGTGCCGGCGAAGTCGTAGGAGAGGAACGCTTCCCGGATCTTCTCCTGCAGGTCGGGATGCAAGCGGTGTGCAATTCCGTAGGACGTAGTCGGAAACGAGTCGGTTTCGTAGATGATGCGAATATCGTTCGGGTCGAACAGGCCCCGCTCGGCCATGCGGTCGACAACCTCGGACGCTACCGGTGCGGCGTCGTAGTCGCCCGCCACTACTCCGAGAGCGGAGTTCTCGTGGCTGCCGGAGAACACCGGGTCGTAATCCTGCTCGGGATAGAGCCCTTCCTCCGGGAACAACGCCATCGGCGCCTGGTGACCGGAGTTGGAGGTGGGGGTTACGTGCGCGACGCGGCGCCCTTTCAGGTCTTCCATCTCGTAGATATCGCTGTCGGCATGAACGTACATCTGCAGCGTGTAGCCGAACTGCCCGTCGTCGCCGCCCATGATCGCGATCGGCTTGTACCCGGCGAGGTTAACCGCAAACGGCGTGGGACCGGTTGAGATACCGGCGATATGCAGCCGGCCGGCGCGCATCGCCTCCACCTGCGCGGTATACGAGTCGACACTGAAGAACCGCACGTCTCGCCCGGTGATCTCGCTGAGATGGTCGAGGAACGGCTGCCACATGTCTTCATAGATGGCGGGATCCTCTACCGGCGTGTACGCAAAGATCAGCGTGTCCGGATCGAGCCAGAAGCGCTCGTCTTCGGGAAGATCGGCGATCAGGTCGCCGTCTTTGTCGCAGAAGTAGACATCGAGATCGCCGCGTGCCTCGGGCGGACAGTCTTCCGACGAGATCGGCTCGAGCGCTGCGCCACGCTCCTGCGCACCGCCTGCGAACGCGGCACCAGCTACCAGCAACAGTGCAAGGACTAGGACTAATCCCTTCTTCATGCAATCCCCTCCTTAAAATGGGACGATTGAGGTTGTGACCGGGCGCGACCATGTTCCGGGGCCGCTCCGGCCGAGTGATGAGCTTGATTCTACCACGGGCAT
>PUOW01000188.1 GCA_003552185.1 Spirochaetaceae bacterium | reverse complement strand
TTAAGGTGGAGATATGCGTCTCGGTCACCGAGCTCCCGCCGGTAAGGGTTGGAGTCGAAGATGTGAACAAGCCGGCGACCTCGCGGTGTTTGATAAACGAGGTCACGCTGATGATAAACTCCCGAAAGCCTTTCGCGGTCGAGATTCGCTCGAGCGCGCTGAGGCTGTCTATCGCGACTCTGTTCGGGTTGAATTCATCGACCGCGTCCTTGATCTCTATGAGGTGATCCTCGAGACTTGCAACCTCGGGGTACACGCACACCACCTTGAGCCGGCCTTCGTCTTCCAACTTGCTGTAATCCACGCCCCAGCCGATCGCGTTTCGAACCAGTTGTTCACGGCTCTCCTCGAACGCAAACAAGAGACAGCGCTCGCCGTTCTTGGCACCGCCGGCCATAAACTCGGTCGTCATCAAGGTTTTGCCGGTTCCGGTGGCGCCCGAAACAAGCACGATGCTGTCGCGGTAGAAGCCGCCGCCGCACATCGTGTCTATCTGCTGGTTTCCGGAGGAGATCCTCAGGTTCGAGGACGATTGCCGCAACTCGAGTGCCGAGAGCGGAATGATCACGATACCTCGCCCCGGTACAATAGAGAACGGGAACTCCCCCTTTTGGTGCGAGGTGCCACGGAACTTGAGGATCTCTATCGTACGCCGCCGTTTCTCGTCTTCCAGTACGTTTCGAAGCACGATTACGTTGTCGGCGACGTACTCCTCGACACCGAAACGTGCGATTCCGCCGTACTCCGCGTCGCGCTCGGCGGTGATGACGCTGGTTACCCCGAGCCGTTTGAGCGAGGTTACCATCCGCAACAGCTCGCCACGAACTGCGCTGATGTTACCGAAGGTTCCGAATATCGCGCCGATCGCGTCTATGCTCACACGCGTAGCGCCGGTCTTGCGCACCGCGTGCTCAACCCGAGCGAGTAGACCTCCGAGGTCGAAGTTGCTGCTCAACACGGTTTCCTGATCGGTGCTCGGCGTTGCGTCGACAAAACTCCAGAGCCCGTTGCGCTCCCATTCGCCGATCTCCCACCCCAGCGAAAGAAAGTTTTCCCGCATGTCTTCGGGGCGCTCCTCAAACGTTACGAACACACCGTGTTCGCCCTGTTTGACGCCCTCCGCGAGAAACTGCACGCCGAACAGCGTTTTGGCGCTCCCGGAGGTACCGGCCACAAGCGTTACACGCTGCTTCGGTATGCCTCCGTACGAAATAATGTCGAAGCCTTCCAACCCTATCTCGAGTTTCTCGACGCCCGACGCACTACTTCTGTTCGCCATCCTGCCCCTCCGCGGAATCAACGTTTTTCGGTTTGGTTTGGTTTGCATCGGCCTCAGCCGCGGCCTCAGCCCCGGCCGACCTGTCCGTTTCCGGCGCGGTCCCCGTCTCGGCCGGGCCGGCCGAGAGCCCGAGCAGCTGCCTCACCCGCGCGGACTCCGAGAACTCGCCGACTATGCGAGCGGTCCCGTACGGACCGCTTTGCAACAAGGTGGGTGTCGCGAGTATTTTGTCGGCCTCGGCCTGTTCGGGATTCTCGAGCACATCGACGACAACAAGGTCGAACGTCTCGGAGCCGTAGGCTTCAACGAGCGCTCTCATATTCCGCACCGCCTCTTGAGCCCTTCTGGTTCGCCCCGTAACGTACAGCTTCAGCAGTTGCCGGCTCATTTGCTCCCTCCGGTGTTATCCACCACCTTGTTACGATACTCGGTGACGAGATACCCCATAAGCTCGAGCGCGATCAAGCGAGCTTCGTCGTTCAACGCCTGCGACCGTGCGCTCGAGGTGCCCGCCGTCATCTCCTTTAATACCTGCACATGCAGCTCAACGACATCGCGCGGCCCGGCCGCGAGCCTCCCCAAGCACTGTGCCAACGCTTGTAGCCGTGACCGTACGCCGTGATCAACCTTGTACATCCGCTGCTCGAGAGCATCGGTGAGAATGCCTTTATAGGTTTCGAGCATCTCCCCGAACTCGTCGGGGCAGCCACCGCTGAGCGAGGCTTGACCGTACAACCCACCGGTTATCGCCGTAGAGTCCCCACCGGCATACGCCCCAAGCCGGGACAGTTCCCCTTCGAGCTGCTCGATGCGCCGAAGCCTGCTGCGCTCACGATCGGTTATATCGATTCCGGTTGCCACGATGCCGGTGATCCGCCCCCCCTCGCGAATAACGGTGTTGCTCCAGGCGACGAGACGTCGCTCGCCTTCCGTCGTGATCCAGTGATTCTCGTGCGAGTTGGGAAAGTTGCCGGCAAGAAGCTCGTCCGACACGCGCTTCACCTCATCGTGTTCCTCGGTGGGGACAAGATCGTAGATCGAGGCGCCCAAAAGCTCGGCATCGCCGAAGCCGGTGATCTCGCTGCATCTGCGGTTTACACGCAGGATGCGGCCGTCGGGATCGAGAATCGCGACCAAGGCACCTGAGGTTTCCAGCAAGGCCTCCGCGAGGCGACGCTCGTACGTCAGCTCGGCGTCGGTCTCGGCTCGCTGTTCTAGGTTCGCGATCCAGTTCTCCAACTCAGCGGCGGCCGGATCGGCCCCAAGCAGGTCCTCCGGCGGCAGGTAGTAGAAGTTCTCGAATACCCGAGTGCCGATAATGGCGTAGGGATGCGTGCGCAGAATATCGAGCAGCACCTCGGGCGAGAACGCGTTGCGGTCGTACTGACATATCGCGAGACACGCATGAGCCGGCATGAACTCGTTTAGGCGGTTCTCGTACTCAATGAGCCGTTCGGTTCCCGGCAGATCCGAAAGCGCCCAGGTCATCTCGCCGGTTACGCGTAGCGCGTCGTAGCCCTCGCTCAGGGCGTCGCGCGTACGGAGGCGCAGCGACTCTACCATGGCGTCGGGGTCAAAGGCTCCGCCCCGCGTGTAGGTTTCCCGCGAGGTTAGAAGCTCGATCTGCCCGCTTTCGACGGCGGGGGTAAGATCGAGATCGGCCTGTTTGAGCGACTGAGTTATGGTCTCGGTGCTGTGCGAGTCGAGTATGTAGAGGATTTTGTGATTTGCGCGTAGCCCGGCCCGGACGAACGCCGCCACCACCTGCCGATGCTCGGCCTCGGTACGGTAGATGCAACAGAGATGGTCGCCCGTGGTCAAGTTGCCAACAAACTCAAAAGCCGAAAGCGCCACAAGCGGATAGTATCACATCCGCCCCCTATCTCTGCAAGACATGTAAGACATGTAAGGCAAGACATTTATGCCGTTTGCGTGCCGTTTGCGCGCGAACTCGGGCGGCGCGCCGCGCGAACACGGCCGCCGCGGTGAAAACTCAATCGGTGTTACTGCCCGGGTGTTTCGTGGCCAGCAGACCGCACGCGGCATCGATATCGAGCCCGCGCGATGCGCGCACCGTCGCGGCTACTCCGCGCAGCTCGAGGCGAGCGCGGAACCGCTCTATCTGCGAGGACGGGCTCGGCACCATATCGTTGCCGTCCCAGGGGTGAAACGGAATAAGGTTCACGCGCGTCCGCATCCCCGAGAGCAACTCGGCGGTGGCATCGGCGTGACCTAGCGAGTCGTTTACGCCGTTGAGCATTACGTACTCGAAGGTCACGCGCCGCGAATCGCCATGCGCCCTGCGCCGGAGGAGCTCCATGAGTTCCGAGAGCGCGTACCCGCGCGTACCCGGCATCAACTCTCGCCGTTGCTCCTGAAACGGCGTGTGCAGACTAATCGCGAGTCGCACGTCGCAGTTCTCAAGAAAGCGCGCGAGCGGCGCGGGCTTGCCGACCGTTGAAAGCGTGATGCGGCGGTTGCTGAGCCCATAGCCTTCCTTCGCGGTGAGGAGCCGCGCCGACTCGATAACCGCAGGCAGATTGTCGAGCGGTTCGCCCATACCCATATACACGATGTTGGTGATGCGATCGCGCTCGGCAATCGAGCGATACTGGTTGAGGATCTCACCGGCGCTGAGGTTGCCGCGAAGGCGCATCGCCCCGGTGGCGCAGAATCTACACCCAACACGACACCCCACCTGAGACGACAGACACAGCGTGCGCCGTCCGCCTTCGGGAATCATCGCGGCCTCGACAACATCGCCACCGTCGGTGAGAAACGCATACTTCTTGGTGCCGTCGGCCGAGACGCGCTCCTCAAGCGGCGCCGAGCCGCGAACTTCCGCCACCTCGGCGAGGCGACGGCGGTCCGCGATCGAGAGGTTGCTCATCTCCTCGAGCGAGGCCGCGTGCTTGCCGTACAACCACTGCGCGATCTGCCTCGCCCGATAGCGCGGCATCTGAAGCTCTGTAACCAGCGCCTCGAGCCGCTCGGGCGAGAGTCCTAATAGATTGGTCTTCACAAAACGAGAATACGAAGAAACCTCGGCGCTGTCAAAACCGTGCGTGTTCGTGCGTGTTGGTACCCGTTCATCCGGCGGGTCCGGTAGAAACACACTACGGTCCTCGTGTAGAATTCCACTTGGGCACAAAGCAGCCCCGAAAGGACAACAGCTTGAGAGACGCACAGCAAAAGACACTCCTTTTGGTTGAGGACGAGGCGCTCGTTGCGGTGGTGGAGCGCAAAACCTTGGAGCGTTTCGGATACAACGTGATCACCGCCGAGACCGGTGAGAAGGCGGTTGCAACCGTTGAAGCCGATGCCGACGGCATAGATCTCATTTTGATGGATATTGACCTCGGCAGCGGGATCGACGGTACCGAAGCCGCGGAGCAGATTCTGGCAACCCACGACATTCCGCTGGTGTTTCTCTCGTCGCACACCGAACCGGAATACGTGAAGCGCACCGAAGGGATCACCTCGTACGGCTACATCGTCAAGAACACGGGCGAGACCGTGCTGCGCGCCTCGCTCGCGATGGCGTTTCGGCTCTATGAAGCCAATCAGGCGAAAGACCGCTTGCAACAGACCGAGGTGTTTCAGAATGTCCTCGTGAACTCATCACCGCTACCGATTATCGGGATCGATAACAATGAACGCGTCACGGTCTGGAATCCGGCCGCCGAACGCGTGTTCGGTTGGACGGCCGAGGAGGTGCGTGGCGAACCGCTGCCGTATCACCCGCCGGCCGACACGCCGGAGGCCGAAGCGGTACACTTGCACGAGGTGGATTCGCTGACAGTCCACGACGCAGTACGTCGAACCAAGGACGGTACTTTGCTGGAGGTGCGCCTCTGGCTCTCGCCGATTCGAGGCGCAACCGATGAGGTACTCGGTGGAGTCGCGATCGTAGAGGATATCACCGACTCCAACCGTGAACGACGCGCAACGGAGTTCGAGCGGCAACGCTTCCGGCACCTTTTCGAGATGTCGCCGAACGCTATCGCGGTAGTGGACGAGCAGCACACCGTCATACAGTGCAACCGTCGTTTCACCGAGCTGTTCGGATTCAGCGCCGAGGAGATGATAGGACACTCGATCAACCGAAAGATCGTTCCGAAACACCTCATGCATGAGGCCGCAACCATCGATGAACACCTCGTGCAGCAAGAGGACGGCTCGCTTTATCGAGAAACCGTACGCATTCGCAAAGACGGCACTCCGGTTTCGGTTGCGATTTCCGGCAGGTCGCTACAGCTTGGCGACAGGATATACGCGTATCTGGTGTACGAAGACATCACCGAGCGTATGCGCATCGAGGAACGGCTGCGCGAAAGCGAAACGATGTTTCGCTCGATAACCGAGCACGCGTTCGACTCGATTGCGTTGCTCGACCTCGACGGCAGATACCTCTACGTGAACCCGGGCGGACGCCGCTTCGTCGGAGCCGCCCTAGAAGACGTGGTCGGGCGAAAAGCCGTTGAGTTCGTTCACCCCGAGGACCGCGTCGAGGCGATCAGGCTATTTCGGGATGCGGTCCAAGAAGCCGCACCGCCGGGGCGTGCCGAGTGTCGCATGCTGCGAGCCGACGGCAGTTACGTGTGGGTAGATTACCTCGCTACCGCGCTGCGCAACTCCACCGGAAAAGCCGAGAAGGTGCTGATGATCGGGCGTGAGATCGAGGACTACAAACGCTACGAGCAACACGTGACCGAACACGCAGATCGAGGCTGACGAGTTTTCGCTCCCGGCCTCGGTCCTTGCCCCGGTGGGGCTGCTGATTACCGAGCTCGTGACGAACTCAATAAAGCACGCGTTCCCGGATGCCGAACCCGGAGAGGTCACACTGCAGATTACGAAGCAAGACGAGACCGTGCGCATTGAGTACGCCGATACCGGCATCGGGATGGCGGCTACTACCGCATCCCGCATGCCCGGGGCCACCGCGGCCCGCGCACCGGGAGACGAGTTCGGGCTACAGCTGATCGAGATGCTTGTGTCTCAGATAAAGGGCACGCTCGAGGTGCGTAACGACACCGGGACCAGGTACGTGATCGCGTTTCCGGGCTACAGCCTGAGGCGCCTGTGCAGATTCACCCCGAACGTTATGCACTACCCGTTTGAGATGCGCCAAGGTACTGGGTGCCGGCGGAGTACGGGCCGTGTTACGGGCCCGTTCGGGCCCGTTTCGTTTGCGCAACCGCGGTATGCAGGGTAGAATGACGCATTACACGTGAGTGAACCGGGTTGCCGCGATATGCACCCTG
>PUOW01000338.1 GCA_003552185.1 Spirochaetaceae bacterium | reverse complement strand
GGCGTCCACATCAACCAACGAAAGTCGTTGCGGGCCCACCGAGCCCATGTTACTGTCACCTCTACGATCTCCGGATAGCGTCGCGGGGATCGCTCCAGGAGCTTGCAGATAGGAGACTCGTTCTGATGAAATTCCGAGGCCTTACCATCGGTGTTCCGCGCGAGATCATGGCCGGTGAGCGTCGTGTTGCCGCCATTCCGGAGACCGTCGAGCAAATGGTGCACGCCGGCGCGAAGGTCCTCGTCGAAGGCGGAGCGGGTGCGAAAGCATTCATCGACGATCAGCGTTTCATCGAGGCGGGAGCCGAAGTCGTTCCGGGACCGAAGGAGGTGTTCCGGAACTCACACATCATCATAAAGGTGAAGGAACCGGGAATGAACGAATCGCTCGGAGAGCACGAGGTCGATCTCATGGCCGAGGGATCGACTCTCGTCTGTTTCCTCCATCCGGCGAATCCGGCGAACCACGACATAGTTCGAAAGATCGCCTCCCGGCGGCTCACCAGCTTCACACTCGACAGCATCCCGCGCATCTCGCGGGCGCAGCACATGGATACGCTGACGAGTATGAGCACGGTGGCCGGGTACAAGTCCGCCGTCACGGCCGCCTTCTACCTGTCACGCTTCGTACCGATGATCCCGACGACCGCCGGGGTGACCGAGCCGGCGCAGTTTCTCGTAGTAGGCTCCGGAGTCGCCGGTCTCCAGGCGATCGCCGCGGCGAAACGCTTCGGCGCGCGGGTGAAGTCGATCGACATCCGCCCGGAGGCAAACGAACAGGCGCGCAGTCTCGGCGCCGAGGTAGTCCCGTTCGACCTCCCCGACGGACTGGGAGTCGGCGAGGGGGGCTACGCCCGGCAGCTGCCCGATGAGTGGTACGAACGTGAACGCGAAACGCTCAAGTCCCACGCCGAACAGAGCGACGCGATAATTCTCGCCGCACTGATCCCGGGCGAGAAGGCGCCGATACTGATCGATCGATCGATAGTCGAGGCCACCCGACCGGGCTCGGTAATCGTCGATATCTCGATCGATCAGGGTGGAAACTGCGAGTTGACTCGCAGAGGCGAAGAGTACAGACACGGCGATGTGCTCATAAGCGGAGTTCTCAACGTGCCGGCGAGCCTGCCCATCGACTCTTCGAGGATGTTCGCACACAACACCTTCAACTACGTGAGTTTTCTGCTGGATGATGGCGCGCTGCGCCTCGATCTCGACGACGAGATCGTCAGCCGCTCGCTGGTCACCAACGACGGGCAGATCGTGCACGAAGGCACACTGAAAGCGATGGACGGCTGAGCCGGTTCGCGCGAACACGGCCTCGTGGAGGAGCATACACGCCCATGATTACGATAGTGGCATTTCTGCTTGTTTGTGCTCTGCTCGGATACAGAGTCATCTCGGCGGTGCCTTCCCTTCTGCACACACCGCTCATGTCGGGAATGAACGCTCTTTCGGGGATCACCGTTCTCGGCTCGATCGCGATCTACGCAACCGCTGCGCCGGAGATCCGGTGGCTGGCGGGCGCAGCGATGATACTCGCGATCGTCAATGTGGTCGGCGGTTTCTGGGTGACCGAGCGCATGCTTCGCATGTTCAAGCACGAATCGCCGGAGGATAGCGAGGAGTAGTGAACGTGGATCTCGAGTTAGTGATCGCGGTGCTCGTCACGATCGGCTTTTTGGTCGGTATCCGGCTCATGCAGTCGCCGGAGACCGCACTGTGGGGAAACAGGCTCGGTGCGGCCAGCATGGCCGTCGCGATCGTCTTCGCGTTTCATCTGACCGGAACCGGGCTCTCCGCGGTAGCCTATCTGGCGGTCGGCGCACTCGCCGGGATCGTCATCGGACAGAAGGTCCGGATGATCCAGATGCCGCAGACGGTGGCGCTCTTCAACGGCCTCGGCGGCGGCGCTTCGGCGCTCGTCGCCGCGACCGCCATGGCGATCGAAGGGACCGGAGCGACAGCGGTGGTTCTGTCGACCGCGGCGCTCGCCCTCGGTATCGGCGTGCTGACCTTCAGCGGCAGCGTCGTGGCAGCACTCAAGCTGCAGGCGTGGATCTCCCAGCGGCCGATCGTGCTCAAGGGGCACGGTGTGATTCTCGCGCTCCTGCTGCTCGCCGGTATTGCGGCTATCGCCCTGCTGATCGCCGCGCCGGTCGGTGGACTCCGTGTGGCGATCGTGGTGCTGTTCGCCGCCTACGGCGTTCTCATGGCGCTGCGCATCGGCGGAGCGGATATGCCGGTAGTCATATCGCTGCTGAACTCCTTCTCAGGTGTCGCGGCGGCGGTAAGCGGAATGGCGGTCGGCAACCCGCTCCTGACCGGAGTCGGTGCGCTCGTGGGAGTCGCCGGAATGATCCTCACGCAGGTCATGTGCCGGGCGATGAACCGCAGCCTTGCCGCTGTGCTCAGCGGCTTCACCGTGAAAGCGACCCCGGAGCGAAGTGCGGCGGCGGGCGGAGCAGCGGCCGCCCGCGGGGCGGCGGCTTACGACGGGGCCACGCCCGCCGGCGGCGCGGCGGACTCCGTCCGTTCGGCGGACTCCGCCGGACGGGAGCGCACGCGTGTCACCGAGAACGATCTCATTCCGCTGCTTCAGCAGGCGAGGAAAATCGTCTTCGTGCCGGGATACGGCATGGCGCTCGCGCAGGCACAGCAATCGGTTCGCACGCTCGCGAACGCGCTCGAACGTGACGGCAAGGAGGTGAGCTTCGGTATCCACCCGGTCGCCGGTCGTATGCCCGGGCACATGAATGTGCTCCTCGCCGAAGCCGGCATCAAGTTCCGCAAGATGCGCGACATGCGGCTGATCAATCCGGAGTTCGCCGAAACCGATGTGGTCATAGTTGTCGGCGCCTGCGACGTGATCAACCCGGCGGCCGCGACCGCCGAGGGTACGCCGATATACGGCATGCCCGTGCTCCACGCCGCCGAGGCGAAGGCGGTGGTCGTCTGTAATCTCGACGAGAAACCGGGCTACTCCGGAGTCGATAACTCGCTCTATCACCAGGAACATGTGATCACCCTCTGGGACGATGCGAAGGAGAGCGTCTCCCGCATTACCCGCGACTACCGGAACGCCCGTGCAGCGATGACCGCCTCTCGTCCGGCCTCGGAGCGGCCTGCCGCTGCGCAGATCGAATCGGCACGCGAGTTCGCCTCCGTGCTCCGGGAGGCGAAGCGGATCATCGTCGTACCGGGTTATGGAGTAGCGCTCGCCCAGGCGCAGGAAGCGCTCAAGACGCTCATGGATATCCTCGAGTCACACGGCAAAGAGTTGACGATCGCGCTCCATCCGCTCGCCGGGCGGATACTCGGCCATCTGCCGTTTCTCCTCGTCGACATCGGCGTCGAGCTCGAGAAGTTCGACTTCCTCTCCAACGTGAACCCTCGCTTCGCGCATGCCGATGCGGCGCTGGTCGTCGGCGCGTGCGATATCACCAATCCGGCTGCGATGGATCCCGGTGACGGGCAGCCGGCACCGACGCCGGCGCTCCGTGTGGCCGACGCGAAACGTGTGCTCGTCTGTAACTTCGACGACCGACCCGGCCCCTCGGGGCTGCCAAATCCGCTGTACGCCGGGTCGAATGTCACCGTATTCTGGGGTGATGCTGCCCGCGCACTCCCGTTGATCACCGAGCACTATCTGGAGGCATCGTCGACCACGAACGCATAGGCGGGGCTTCAGACGGAATCGCACGCTCAGGCTGTCCTCCGCGGTTGCACCGCCTGCGGTGCGGAGACGAGAATAGAGTCGATGGCACCCGAACTGAAAGCGCCCGACTTCCGCCGGATCGCCGAGATCCGGCGCGAGCAGCGAACATATTTTCTAAGCGGCGAAACCCGCGACCCCCGCTTTCGCAAGGCGATGCTCGATCGCCTGCGCGCAGCGATCAAGGAACACGAATCGGCGTTCTTGCGCGCCCTATACCTCGACCTGCACAAGTCTGAGTTCGAGGCGTACTCCAACGAGATCGGTATCGTGTATCGCGAGATTCGGTATGCGATGCGCCACGTGCGGCGCTGGTCGCGCCGCCGGTCGGTACTGCCCGACATACACCTGCTGCCCGGTCGGGCACGCATTATCCGTGAACCGTACGGCAGCGCGCTTATCATCGCCCCGTGGAACTACCCGATGCAGCTACTGTTCGTACCGTTGGTTTCGGCAATCGCCGCCGGCAACACCGCGGTCGTGAAACCGTCGGAGCTCGCCCCGCACACCGCCGAGGTGACCCAGCGCACGATCGAGAGTGTCTTCCCCGGCAGATACCTCGCCGTCGTCCAGGGCGGTGCCGAGACCAGTACCGCCCTGATCGATCAGGGATTCGATTATCTGCTGTTCACCGGGAGCACGCAGGTCGGGCGCAGCGTCATGGAGAGGGCGGCTCAGCAGCTCACACCGGTCACGCTCGAGCTCGGGGGGAAGAGCCCTGCGATCGTACACGCCTCCGCCGATCTGGCGCTCACGGCGCGAAAGCTCGCATGGGGCAAGTTCAACAACGCCGGCCAGACGTGCGTCGCGCCCGACTACGTGCTCGCCGACCGTCGTATCGCCGGTGAGCTCGCCGACCGGTTGCGCGAGACGGTGCGAGAATTCTACGGAGAGAATCCGGCGGAAAGCGACGGCTATGGGCGCATCATCAATCTCAAACACTTCGAACGGCTTCGCGCTCTGCTCGATACCGAATCGGTTTTTCACGGTGGTCGCCACGACGCCGCCACCCTCTATATCGAGCCGACGATCCTCTATCCCACTTCGTGGAAGGAGCCGGCGATGGAAGAGGAGATATTCGGCCCGATTCTTCCGATCATTCCGTTCGAATCGCTCGAAGAGGCGCTGACGACAATCCGGGACCGTCCGAGCCCGCTTGCGTTGTACCTATTCACACGCGAACGAGCGGTGCGCAAAACGGTAATGAACGGAGTCCGGTTCGGTGGTGGAGGCATCAACTGTACGATTCTGCAGATCACGAGTAACCGACTTCCGTTCGGAGGCATCGGGCAGAGCGGGGTCGGCAAGCAACACGGCAAAGCCGGATTCGATACATTCAGCCACACAAAGAGCGTGCTCACGCAGCCGTCCCGCATCGATCTTCCGCTCGCCTACCCGCACAAGCACCTGGGCATGCGTATCCTGCGTGCCATATTCAGGTAGCGTTTTCGGATCGAGGAGTTCTTGAGGGATGATGAGAAGCGCCGCATCCTCTATGACCGCTCACCGGCCGTACGCATTCCGCCGGTTTCTCAGCGCCGTTCTGCTTCAGCTTCTCGGTGCGGCGGCAACCATGCAACAGCGACTCGACGCCGAGCTAGCCCAACTTGCGCAACCGAAGCCATAAATCGTTACAATAGAACAGCGGCAGTTCAGTTTTCGTGACTACTCTCGGGCTCAACCACATAGCGTCGCTTCGGTAACGGGTTGGCGGAAAGACCGAGCATGCGGTAGATCTCCTTCTGCTCCTCGGTGGGCTTTGTTGCAAGGCGCAGATGGTGGCGGCGGCCGGCCTCGTCGTCGAACTCGACGGTGAGTGCCCTGTGGGTCTCAAGCTGCTCGACAATCGTTGGCCACGAGCGATAGTCCCCGTGGGAACGCAGGCAGTGCTCGGCAGCATGCAGCAGATGGTAGGCAAGCAGCGAGATAAACACGTGGGCGTCGCAGCGGTGTTCGCGCTGGTGGTAGAGCGGCCGCACCCCGAGTGAACCTTTAAGATAGCGGAAGGAGCGCTCGACCTGCTGCAGCATCATGTACAGGTGCCACAGCTCGCAGGCGCGCAGATCGGTGCGGTCGGTTTTGAGGATGTAGACCCCATCGAGGGTTTCGGCCTCGGCGAGGCGTTCGCTATCGCGCTGCCAGTGTAGCCGTAGCCCTTCTTCGGTTTCGGTGAGCTCGGCGGTAAACAGCCGTGAAGCGCGCGGGTATCGCTCCCTCGCTCGCCCGATACGCTCGCCGGCGCCTTCGCGAGTGAGCCTGCCGGAGGCAACCGCTTCGCCGATCTTTTCGAGCTCGCCTTGCAGGCGCCCGGCGGCTCGCTCGCGGATGGCTCTGTCCTTACTGATGCGTTCATCGCTTCGAACGAGCAGGAACGCCTGCCCGTCGCGCTCTTTGCGGCAGATCGCGATGCCGGGGTGATCCTCGCCGAGCGGCTCGAACTCCTCGCTTCGAATCGCGCCGAGCCATTGGCCTCGACTCTGTGAGTGCACTCCGGTGATGTAGTGGTAGCCTCGCTCGCGAAGCGTGGTGAGGTTCTCCGCACTGGCAATCCCGCGGTCAACGACCACCGTCGCCCCGCCGGCGGTACCCCGGCGGGCCTCGAGGCGATCGAGCATGCCGGTGAGAGTGGCGCTGTCGTGGGTGTTTCCCTCCCAGCTCTCGCTTGCCTTGGGAAAGCCGGCCTCATCGAGTACAAGCCCGATAACAAGCTGCTTACAGTCGCCTCGGCGGTCGCGCGAGTAGCCGCGTTTGGCCTTCGCATTCGCCTGCGCCTGCCCCTCAAAGTAGGTGCTTGTGAGGTCATAGAGCACCATCGTCTCGGCAAGCTCGAAGAGGCTGCGCTCGC
>PUOW01000429.1 GCA_003552185.1 Spirochaetaceae bacterium | reverse complement strand
GGCGATGGATAAGCGCTTTGAAGACATGCAGGCGCAGATGGACCGGCGGTTTGAGCAGGTGGATAAGCGGCTCGAGCAGATCGACAAGCGCTTTGACGACGTGAACAAGCGTTTCGACGATGTCAACAAACGCTTCGACGACGTGAACAAGCGCTTCGGCATCCTGGTGGCGCTCACCACAACGTTCTTCGTGGTTCTCGCAGGTATGATGACTGCGCTGCGAATCTTCGGGTAGCCACAGACCAAGCACGTCCAACACTGTGTGCGCGCGCGAGCTCCGCGGGCCGCGGGCCGTCGGCCGCGAGCCGACGCGCGCCCCAGCGGCCGCGGGCTGCCGGCTACGCGTCGGCGGGCGGAGCGCAGTCGCCACGCACCCCCAAGACCCCAGCTTGTACGCTCCCGCGAAAACGAGTAGAGTTTACGCAAAAACATACGTACTACCCCGCGATTGAGGTTTGTTATGCCCTACACAGTGCTTGCCGTAGATGACGACCCGGTTCAGCTCGAGTTGATCGAGACCGCCTGCAGCGCCCTCGAGGAACCGCATATCACGGTGCTCACCGCCGGCACCGTAACCGAAGGCATCAAGTTCTGCGACGAAAGAACCGTAGACTTGGTGTTTGCCGATCATTTTCTGCCCGACGGCAGCGGACTGCTCCTGGTCGACCATATGCGGGTGCGAAACCCGGATGTTCCGGTGGTAGTAATCACCGCTCGCGAGTCGATCAGCGCCGCGGTGGAGTTCATGAAGCACGGAGCCGACGACTATCTCAGCAAGCCGTTTACGGGTATGGAGATTCAGCGCATCGTCTTGCGCTCGGTCCGGCGTCGACAGGAGCAACAAGAAGCCGATACGCTCGGCGTGGTCTTGGAGGAGGAGTCTGAGGGCACGGTGTTGCTTCAGTCGCTCAACCCGCGAATGCGCTCGGTTACGAGTATACTTGGGCGCGCGGCCGGGGGAACGGCCACCGTGCTGATCGAGGGCGAGAGCGGCACCGGCAAGGAGGTGCTCGCGCGCGCGCTCCACAAAGCCGGGCCGCGCAAAGACGGCCCGTTTGTGGTGGTAAACTGCGCCGCGCTTCCGGAGTCGCTGATCGAGGCCGAGCTGTTCGGGGCAAAGAAGGGCGCGTATACCGGCGCAACCGAGAATCGTATCGGGCGCTTTCAGGAAGCGCACGGCGGAACGGTCTTTCTCGACGAGCTCGGCGAGATTCCCCTCTCGGTGCAGGTGAAGCTCCTGAGAGCGCTGCAGTTTAGGCAGGTTGAACCGGTGGGTTCCAACACCCCGGTAGCGTTCGACGCGCGCATCGTCGCGGCCACAAATCGCAACTTAAGCGAGATGGTGGAAAGCGGCGAGTTTCGCGAGGACTTGTTCTACCGCGTGCGCGTGATCGGCGTGGAGGTGCCCCCGCTGAGAGAGCGCACCGAGGACATCCCGCTGCTGCTCGACGGCTTTCTCCAGCACTTTGCGCGGCTCAACGGCAAGGCGATAGACGGTCTCTCGCAGCCGGCGCGCCGTTGCTTTCTCAGCTACCACTACCCCGGAAACATCCGTGAGCTCGAGAACAGCGTGGAGCGGGCGGTAGTTCTCGCTCGCGGCAACGTAATTCGAGAATGCGACCTGCCGCCGCAGATGCAGCTCAGCGCTTCCGGCTGTGCCGACGACGGGCTCAGCGAACCCGAACAGCAGCCCGACGGCGAACACGGCATCGGCGTGCTCGACGCCAGGCTCCGGGAGCTCGAGCGAACCCTCATTCGCCAGGCGCTCGAGGAAGCCAACCACAACAAGAGCGCCGCGGCACGCCTGCTCGGCATCGGCGAGCGACGGCTACGCAGTCGCCTCGAGCGTCTCGACCTCACCTAACCCGCCGGCGATCGACGTGAGCGGGCTGGGCGCGAGCGCGCTCGGCCGGCGCTCGGGGTGAGCGGGCTGGGCCGGCGATAGCTCTGCGCTTGGCCGGCGCTCGCGGGCCGGCGCGGGCCGGCGCCCGGCCTGCGCTCACGCGCCGCCGCCCACACACCGGTACCGTGGCGCCTTTCCGCCAAGTTCGACTCCACGCTCGACCCCACGGTCGAAAACGCAGCCTCACGCCGGGCCGAGGTGCGACCTGCAGGTCGAGCATCTTTATCTCCCAAATCACAAATAACTCCTTAACCATGAGCGTTGTCCGGGATCAGAGCCCCCAAATTGCCCACGATACACACGATACAACCGAACCAAGCTTGGCACGGCTCTTGCTAATAAAGAGGCAGAAACCATTTAGGAGGTGCGCAGATGCGTATTTCAAAACTGATGACGATTGCTACGGTCCTGGTGTTTGCTTCCTCGGCTGCGGTCTTTGCCCAAACGGCCCAGACACAAGACAGCGCGAGTCTTACCCTAACCGGCAGCGTAGCGGGCCGGGTCTCGATAACGGTAAACGGCGTAGGCGATTTCAGTAGCCTGAACCTCATGGAAGACCTCAACGACGAGATCATCGCAGAGGTGACCGAGCAGAGCAACGTGAGCAGCGGCTACACGGTGACGATTAGCTCGGCAAACTTCGCCGACGGCAGCCCCCGCTTCGCCGGCGGTGCAGGAAGCGACACCCTCGCGTACTCGCTGAGCTACGACGGTGAGCCGATCGATTTCTCCTCGAACGCTCCGGTGATCACCGATGAAAGCGACCGTCTCGCGAGTGTAAGCGGCGTCACCAAGAATCTTGCGATCAGCTACCTCGGTACCGCGGTCAACATTGTGGAGGGGTCGTACTCCGATACCCTCACCTTCGAGATTCAGGCAAAGTGAACAACAGATGAGCGATGAGGGTCGAGTGATGAAGGCCACAACAATGAGACGAGCGGTCCTGCTTCTGATCGGAATCCTCGTAAGCGCGCATGCATGGGGGCTCAGCTTCGAGCCCCTGTCCATGCAGTTTCGCCCCAGCGGACGCGAAAGCATTCGCACCTTTCGCGTCACCAATACCCAGAACGACAACATCGCGGTGCGCGTGCGCATGACCACTCGCGAGCTCGAAACCACGGGCGCCGAGGTTCGCCGCCCGGCCGACGAGCGGTTCACGGTGTTCCCAAGCAGCCTGTACCTGGCGCCCGATCAAGCGCAGGCCGTACGCGTTCAGTGGCGCGGCGAACCGCAGCTCGACCGCGAGCACTCGTACCGCATCATCGTCGAACAGGTGGCGGTTGAAGACACGACTCAAACGCAGAACCGCCCGGACGCCGCCGACGGCTCGGCGCCGAGCGCCGGCGACGGGGGCCACAACGACGGCACCCGCGGCGCCGGCGGAACCCGCGACGGCGGCTCGGCCCCGCGTGGCGGCGAGCAGGTCTCGCTCGATTTCATCTATCGCTATATCGGCGCGGTGTATGTTGGCCCGGCCGACGCAAGCCCCGAGATCGTCTTCGAGGGAAGCGACCTTGAGGTTACCGAGGGCGAGCCCGCGAGTATCGTCACGCTCGAGTTCACAAACCGCGGCGGTCGTCACAGCATCGTTCGCTCGGTCGACGCGACGCTTCGGGCGCTCACGACCGACGGCACCGAGGTGGAGTATGAGTTGAACTCCTCGGCGTTCCCCGCGATCGCGGGGAAAAACTTCCTCGCCGGTGCCACGATACGACAGCCACTCCGGCTGCCGGGGCATCTGAACCCGTCCAGCATAGAGCTCGAGTACCATCTCGAGTCGGCACGATAGCGAGACCAGGGAGACCTGCCACAGGGAGACGCGCCATGAAACCCCGAGCATCGTTCAAACCCCACCCGCTAACGGCTCTCATCCTCGCGCTGCTGCTGCTTGTGGCGGCGCGGGGTGCGGCCGAGGCGCCCTTTGAGCCGGCCGAGGCGTTTGCGTTTCCAATCGAGGTAACGGTGCGCGACGGGCGCACGGCACAACGCGAGATGGTCGCGACGCGCATCGGCGAAAACGGGGAGCCCGCCGCGTTCGGCGGAGCGGAGCTCCGGAGTTTGCTGCACGGCCTCACCACCCCCGACACAGCCGCCGAGCTGGGGGAAGAATCGTGGATCTCGCCGGAGGCGCTTCGAGCGGCCGGGTTTGAGGTATCGTACGACCCAGGCTCGCTCGCTGCCGAGGTTCATGTGCCGCCGGAGATACAGCCCGAGCAACACCTCTCGGTGCGCGGATCGCGCTCGCCGTCTCGCCATCCTCGAGTTGAGCCGGCAGGCCTGAGCGCGGCGCTTCCGTTTTATATCGGTGCACAGACCACCCGGAGTTCCGGCTCCGACGAAAACGAGTTTACCACCGGCACGCGCTACGGGCTTAACCTCCGACCGCAGTTAGGCCTCGGCAAGACGGTGCTCTCGGGAGCGCTCGAGTATGGGGCACGAGCCGACGGAGGCGAAATCGAAAATGTGGAGCTCGAAGACTGGGAAGCCGCGCTGAGCCGCGATTTCGGCACCGGAGCAGGCGCAACCCGCGCCACCGCCGGCACCACCAGAATAGACAGCCTCGGTTTCATTTCTTCTCAACCGGTCTTTGGAGCAGGTCTCGAACGCCGTGAAGGGATCGGCGGCACACCGGTACTCGCCGATCGCTACCAGACAAGCTTCGAGGTGCGTACGCAAAGCACCGCCGATATCTACGTCAACGAGCGCTTGATTCGCTCGAGCCGCTTAGCACCGGGCAGCTACCGCGTTTCGGAGTTTCCGCTGCTGCCGGGCCGCAACGAGGTGCGCATTGTGATCACCGACGTGTACGGCGAGACGCGCACAATTCGCTCCGGCGTCTCGCACGCCCCCGGGTTGCTGCCGCCGGGTGACACCGCGTTTGGCCTTGCCGGCGGATTCATAGACGACGAGTACGAGATCGCCCTTGCTCGCGCCTATCTCCGCCGCGGTCTCTTCGACGCGCTCAGCGCCGACCTCTTCACGGAAGCTACCGAGCAAGCGCAGCTCGCCGGAGCCGGAGCCGTCACCGCCGGGCGTCTCGGGATCCTGGAGCTCAGCGGAGCCACGGCGCGTATCAACGAAACCGATCCGGAGTACGCAGCGCGCGGGCGCTACCAACTGCGTGCGGCCGACCGCACCTGGCTGCCGTCTCTCGGGCTCTCGGCGCTGTTTCGCACCGAACGCTTTCACTCCCCGGGAGCGCTCGGCGGCACCGCACCGGCGGCGACACCACCGCTGACGCCGCCGGTGACACCGCCGTGGGTTTTGGGCGCAAGCCTGAACCAGGCGCTCCCGTTCAACGCCAACCTCTTACTCGGCACACGTTATACCGTGGGGCGCGGGGGCAACCCCGACAGCAGCCGCGTGTTTGCATTCTTTGCGACGCAGCTCGGCTCGCGCACCAACCTACGCGCCGGGGTAACGCTCGATCACAGCGGTGAGGACCGAACACTCGGCGGGAGCATCACGCTCAGCACAATCACGACCGGGGGCCGAGGCCGTGTCGGCAGCACCTACCATGTAGCCGACGACGAGCTCGACCTGAGCGCGCAGCACAGCGTTTACGGACGCGCCGCCTCGGCAACCGCCGGCGTCTCGCTCGATCGCATCGACCTGAGCGAGGCCGGCGCCGCGAGCGCCGGCGCTACGTTGCGAGCTCAGAACCCGCGAGGCGAGTTCTCGGTTGCGGGTAGAATCAGCCCCGCGGTCTACCCAAACACCGAGACCGACCGAGACCGCGCAACCCGACACGACCTTCGCGCACGCGTAGGCTCGGGGCTGTACTACGCCGACGGATTGCTCGGCGTTGGGCGGCCCGCCGACGGGAGTTTCGCGCTGGTGGGCAAGCAACCCGGGCTGCCGGCCGGGCCCCTGGTAGTGAATCCCGGTTCACGCGGCTACGAAGCGCGCACCGGCATGCTCGGCGCCGCGGTTCTCACCTCGTTACCCGATTACTACGAGCGGCCGATCACCAGCGAGCTTCCCGAGCTGCCGATCGAGTTCACGCGCGACGCCGACGTGCACACCATCGTAACCGGCTACCGCACCGGAAGCGCGGTTCGTGTCGGCGGTGCGCCACTGTTGTACGGGAGTGGAACGCTCCTCGACGAGGACGGAGATCCGATAGCGCTCCGAGTGTTTCGCGTAATCGCCGAGGACGGCTCGGCGGTTGCGACCGGGTTTACCGACGAAGACGGAACCTTCCGGCTCTACGAACTGACCCCGGGCCGCTACCGCGTTGCGCTCACCGACGGCACCCCCGGTGCAATTTTCACCCTCCCGGACTCGATAGAGCCGCCGTTCGACCTCGGCGTCGTCTCGTACTCGGTAAACCGGGAGACCAACACCGACACCAACACGGAGATCAAACCATGATCGAAAGCATCACGACCCCAACCAGCACAAATCCGCCCGCCACACCGCACAGGCCGCCGGCCCGTGGAATGCGTCTGAGCCGCCTCGCGGCAGTTGCAGTGCTCCTGGTTCTCTCGGTGGGCACCGTGTTCGGGCTCGGAACGGCCGAGGTTACCACACCGGCACCGGTACAGGAAACCTACCCCGCCGAGCAGCAACTCGAGCTGTCGCGCTCGGTGCAGCTCTCGGTCGGCGGCGGTTTCTTCGACCGCAGCTATACACTCGGCTTCTCTTCCGGACAGTCCG
>PUOW01000003.1 GCA_003552185.1 Spirochaetaceae bacterium | reverse complement strand
CACCCCCTTTGAGAACAGAACTGCCACAGCTTTCGAAAACGCCGTCGCTAAACGAAAGCTGTGAGGTATGCAGGTAGTATCTCACGGGTGGGGGAATCCCGCAAGTGCGGGCTCGAAGCGCACGTGTGCAGCGGAGCAGCGGCGCGGTGTCACGTTATCGGGGTGTCGCGGTGTCGCGTGTGGGCCGCAGTGGCGGCAGGGCGCTACCCAGTCGCCACCGCCGACATTCCGCCGTCTACGCGGAGGTTCTGGCCGGTAACCCAGGAGGCGTCGTCCGAGAGCAGGTACAGCACCGCCGCAGCGATATCTCCCACCTCGCCGACGCGCTTCAACGGATGCCGCTCGGCCGAGCGCTCCTTTTTCTTGTCGTCACCAAGGAGGCGAGCGGCGAGCTCGGTATCGGTGAGCGAGGGGGATACGGCGTTCACGCGCACCTTCTGCGGCGAAAGCTCGGCCGCGAGCGAGATCGTGAGCCCCAGCACTCCGGATTTCGCTGCCGCGATAGAGGCGTGAAACCCCATCCCGAGCGACGACGCCACGGTTGAAAACAGCACCACCGAACCGCCGCCGGCGGCCAGCGCCTTGAGGCAGCCCTTGATCGCCTCGGCCGCGCCCACCACGTTTATCTCGTAATCGGCGCGGAACTGCTCCGGTTTCAGCTGCTTGAACGACGCGAGCGTGATCGAGCCCGGGCAGTACACCAACCCGTCGAGCCGCTCAGGCACCGTCACGCTTTGCTCGGCAAACGGCTGCGCGGCGTCGTACGGTTCATGCTGCACGCCGAGCTCCTCGAGCTGAGGCGAGCGCGTACGGCTCCAGACCGTGACCGCGGCTCCAGCCTCAACCAGGCGCCGCACCGTCTCGAGCCCAATCCCACGACTTCCGCCGATCACTACTACGTTTTTGTCTTTGAAGTTGTGCATGGGGAGGAAAATACTGCCCCACGCCGCTTAGAGCAACTCGGCGAGCGTGAAACTCACCGGGATCGTGACGATCGCGAGCACCGTTGATACAACCACGATATCGCGTGGCGCGGCGCTCGTGGCACCGTAGCGCGCGGGCAGAACGTAGGCAAACACCGCGGCCGGCAGCGCCGCCGCCACAATCACGATTGTCCGCGGCAAACCGGTAATCCCGAACAGGAGCGTCGCGACGTAGCCCACCGCGAACCCCACCCCAAAGCGCAGCACGCACCCGAGCACCACCTCGCGCCCGATGCGCAGTTTTGACCCCGAAAGCGAGCAGCCGAGCGCAAACGCCGCGAGCGGAGGCGCCGGAGCACCGCCGAACTCAAACGCCGCGAGCAAGGCCTCCGGCACCGGCACCGCGGCAAACCGCAGCCCAAAGCCCAGAATCACGGCCCAGAGAATCGGCGAGCTCAGTATCGCTTGAAACCCGCGCCGGTTTACACCCCCGGTGGAGATAAACAACCCGAAGGTGAAGAGAAACACGGTGGAAAGCTGATCGTACACGATCATGAGGCTCATCGCCGGGGCACCGCCCCAGAGATCCATCAGCGGAATACCGAGAAAACCCGAGTTCATGAACACCACCGGCATCGCGAGCGCGGCCCAGGAGCTGCGCGTGACGCTTGCGGTACCGCGCGCAGCGAGCGCCAGGGTCAGGGTAATGAAGGTTACCGCGAGCCCGAGGCGCACAATCATATCGGCCGAAACATCGGAGCGATACAGCGCCTCGAACACCAGCATCGGCATGAAAAAGTCGGAGATCACGCGCAGCAGCGTCTCCTGCGAGAGCTTCCAGCGCCCGCCGAGCAGCCAACCACCGGCCACCAACAAAAAGAGGGGCAGTAGCAAAACAAAGGTGTCGAGCAGCATCTATGCCTCCGAGAAGCCCAAGCGGTCGAGCAGCAGTGCGGCGTCGGACTCAATGATGGCGCGCTCGCGATTCTCCGGATACAGAAACCCGAACCGAACCATGTTGTCGAGCAACTCGCCCACCGCGTTGTAGTACTCGTTGAGATTGAGAAAGCCACACGGTTTGCTGTGTATTCCCAACTGCGACCATGTGAGCGCCTCGAAGATCTCCTCGAGGGTACCGTAGCCGCCCGGTAGCGCGAGAAACGCGTCGGCCCGATCGGCCATCGCCTGCTTGCGGGCGTGCATCGAGTCTACAACCAACAGCTCATCGAGGCCTTTGTGCGCGAGCTCGCGCTCCACCATGAACTCAGGGATGACCCCGACGGCGTGCCCGCCGGACGACAGCACCGCGTCGGCCACTACACCCATAAGCCCAACCGTGGCGCCGCCGTACACCAGCCGAACGCGCCGGCGGGCGAGTTCCTCGCCGAGCGCGGTAGCTGCGTCTCGAAACGCCCCGGTGTTCCCGATCTGAGAACCACAGAATACGCAGAGTGCTTTCGTCATCACGTCTCGAGCCGGACTATACCACGAAATACGCGTAGGTGAGGAGCACCACGAAGAACCCGGTCAAGAACACCGTAACCTGGTTGAAGTTGAACTTGAACTCGCGCACCGCAGCGAGAAAGGGGCCGATGCGGAGCACGATGTAGCGGTACACCACTACACCGAGCGCAAGCGTCAGCACGAAGGTGACGATCTTGTCGAGCCCAAACGCGCCGCGCGCGGCGTACTCGGGGCCGTAGATCAGCGCCACCGCCGGACCGCCGAAGATCCCGCCGGCGAGTATCGCGAGCCCAAACACCGCCGATATCACCGCAACGAACGGGTCGCGCTGCGGCTGAGTCTCGAGCGTGGGTTTGCCGAACAAGATCGTGGAGTACTTCACGAACGAGAGGATGGTACCGAAGTTGATAATATAGAGACCGAGCTCGCCGAGGTTGCCCTGCAAGCCCTGCTGAATGAAGTACTTCGAGATGCTGCCGTTGAAAAACGGTGCGCCGGTGATGCCGAGCACGCCGGCGAGCGCCGCAAGGCCTACCACCGGCATACGCCGCAGCACACCTCTAATCTCGGAGTAGTAGCGGGTACCGTACTCCTCGATGATGATACCCGCGGTGAGGAACAACAGCCCCTTGAACAGCGCGTGGTTGATGATATGGTACATCCCGCCCCAGAACGCGACATCGGTTCCGAGGTTTAACCCGAACACAATCAGCCCGACCTGACTGACGGTGTGGTACGCCAGGATGAGTTTGATATCTTTCTGGGCAACCGCGAGCATGAATCCCACTACCGAGGTGAGGAAGCCGATCACCAAAAAGAACGGCGTCGCGTCGATCACCGGAGCAAACACATCGGCAAGGCGCACCAAGAGATACACCCCGACCTTCACCTGCACCCCCGACAGGATCGCGGACACGATCGCAGGAGCGCTCGGTGCCCCGTGGGCGCGAGGCAACCAGCCGAACAGCGGAAGCAATGCCGACTTCAACGAAACCGCGGTGAGAATCATGGCGTACGGCAGAATCACCGCTTTCGGAGACTCGAGCATCGCGAGGCGCTCCTCGAGCATCGCGAGGTCGAGCACCCCGGTGGTGCGATAGAGATAGCCGACGCCAAGCAGGAAGAACGCCATCGCGATGAAGTTCATCATGATGTACAGCATCGCGTCGTAGACCGCCTGCTTCTCTTTCTTGTACATGATGAGGATCGCGATCGTGAGCATCCCGAGCTCGAGCAGCACATAGATGTTGAAGATATCGCCGCTGAGAAACATCCCGAAGATCGCCGACTGCAACAGCATGAACAGGAACAGGAACACCTTGTCCATGTAGGAGGCTCGCGTGCTGAACAGAAAGGTCCCGAAGAAAAACAGACCGGAGAGCAGCACCATCGGCGCGGAGTAGTGATCGGCGACGAGCTTGATCGCGACGCCCTCCTGCCACTTCGCCACGTACTCGATGATCTCCGCACCCCAACGCACCTCCACGAAGGTCGCAACCGAGAGATAAACCATCACGATGTTCGTGAGCAACAGCACGAACTGGTAGGTGCGCCGCGGCAGAAAGAAACCAAACGCAGCGACGGTTACCGGGAGAAGAACCAACAAGTACAGCGGGGCGACAAACGGCATCGTCATTACTCAGTATCCAGTTTATTTATCCAGTCGTCGAATCAAGATATTCCAGTCGGCGGTTCCGTAGCGGTACGCAACGCGCATGAACATCGCCAGACACATCGCGACAACCGAAACCCCGATAACGATAGCGGTGATCATAAGCGCCTGCGGAACCGGATCGGCCATGCGCTCCACCGGGGTGCCGGTGATCGGCGGACCCGCACCGGGCTGATAGTTCGCAAGCATGAAGAACACCACCGCAGCGAGGTCCATAATTCCGACCGACATAATCGTTTTGATGATGTTCCGCTGTGTCATCGCGCCGTACAGCCCGATGAAAAACAGCGCCACCGCGAGATCCGAGACGTCGAGAAACTCTAGAAGCGCCATGACTCACCTACTCCCCTGAAGAACGCGAAGCGCAGCACCGCGACCCCGAGCCCGTAGCCCACCTGCACGCCGATGAAGATATCCATCAAGGTTAGGTACGACGCGCGATACTCAGGATAGGCGTGTACCGCGCCGGTAAACAGCAACACCGTCGGCGCGAGCAGGAGCAACGCCAGCACAAAGCGCTGCGACAGGTGAAGCATCTCGCTGTCGATATCCTCAACCGGGAAAACCACGTAGCGCGCGATAAACAGCGACGCCAGGATACTCCCGCCCTGAAAGCCGCCCCCGGGAGTGTAGTGACCGTTGATGATCACGTAGAACCCGAGAAGCAGAATAAACGGGTACAACAGCCCGACGATAACGCGCGTGATGCTCGACTCTGAGCTCATTCCTTACCCACCTTGTCGCCAACGGCCTCCTGTTTGCGTGCGCTCAGCTCCTTGAGCTCAACAGGACTGGGTAAGAACTGGTTCATGCCGATGATCGCGGTCAAGAGGATGAGCGCCTCGAACATGGTGTCGTACATACGATAGTTCAAGAGAATCGCGGCGATCGCGTTGTGCGCCGCGGTGTCCTCTTCGAAGTTCTCGGTCATGTAGTCGTAGAGAAACGGGTCCAGAGTCTCGGAGTAGCGCGCGTTCACCACCGTCACGGTTGTGAACACCGCCGCGATAAACAGCGCCGATAACGCGATTCTCATTTGGCTTCCTCCCGCGTGGCTTCCTCCCGCGCGTATCGCACAAACTCCACGCTCGAGCCGTATCCGTGCATCTGAAACATCAACTCCAGCTCAACGATCGCGTAGCTGTCGTTCGGGCCGTACACAATCGCTGCGTCGCCGGACTGTTTCACCACGACGTCGAAGTTGGGGTTCGCAAGCGCTTCCTCGAGGGATCGGGTAACGAATACCAGCTGCGGCTCGAACTCACGCCGCATGAAAAACTGCTTGATCTCGCTGAGCACCGCACTGTCCTCAACCGCCGATATGTACTCGTCGCTGAGCCCGTGGTCTTTGCGTTCGGGAAGCACGCCGATGGTGTAGACCCGATAGCGCTTGAGCGCCGAAAGGTAGAGCAGCGTTACAAGCCCACTCCCGATCACGCCTTCGGCGATCGCGAGCTCGGGAGCCGCGTACAAGAGATACAGAAAAGCGGCCAGCAGCGAAAAGATCGCGAGATAGATCACCGCAAGGCGCAGGAGCTTCGCGTGTATCGCGAGCAGCGCAAACACACCCATCAGCACCATGACCGTGAGCTCAATCATCGGCATCCTCCGCCTCGAGTTGGACCTCGTCGCCCGCGCCTGAGGTGGCGCTACGAATGCGGTAGCCGCTGACATAAGCCGATCGCGCGATCGCGTGCGCGCTTACCGGTACGGTAATTAACTCGAACAGCAAAATAATCGCGAGCTTGATCGTGACGATCGACCAGCCGGTGAGGATCATGGCGCCGATCATGATCGTTACAAAGCCCATCGTCTCAACCTTCGCGGTAATCACCAGACGTGGGTAAAATCCGTCGAGCCTGAGGACGGTATACACCCCAAACCCGGTGAACAAGAGGCCGATAAAAATGAAGGCTTGGCCGAGTAATACCTGCATTTTACCTCACAGCTCGCCGCGTCGCTCGATGAACCGCGACAACAGCACCGTCGCGAGAAACCCGAGAATGGAAAGCAGCAACGCCAAATCGAAGATATAGGTGTCCGGCGAGGCAAGACCCACAAGCACCACCCCTAAGGTGATCTTGGTCGCGACCAACCCGAGCCCGAGCAGCCGATCCCAAACGGTAGGCCCGATCACGATGCGCACCATACTGCCGACGGCCGACAGCCCCACCAACGCAAGCGCGACAGCAATAAAGTTCAATCCGCGCCTCCTTCCTCTGCGATCGGGCGTAGCAACGCATTCTCGAAGCTGCCTTTGATCATCTCCCCGGCTTCCTCCGGATCGTGCGTCACGCAGTCTATCCAAACTACTTTGAAGACTCCCTCGGAGTACTCCACCGTAACCGTCCCCGGCGTTAAGGTGATGGAGTTCGCGATCAGGACCGCACGAAACGGGTCGGTCACCTCGGTCGGGACATCCACGATGCCGACGTTCAGGCGGCCGGTCAAGGTAATGCGAATCGCGTCGAAGCCCGAGCGGAAGATCGCGATCAGCACCACGAACGCGT
>PUOW01000317.1 GCA_003552185.1 Spirochaetaceae bacterium | reverse complement strand
GGATTGCGGTTGTGCTTCCTGCGTCTATGATCACGGTTGCGTCGGGATGCACCAGCTGCATCGCACACCGCGCGATGGCGTCTTTCTTGTCGAAGTTCTCGTGCACCGTGTTGTTGATGTACCGCGGGAGCTCGTCGTGCTCCGGCAGCACCGCGCCGCCGTGCATGCGCACCGCCAGCCCGCGGCGCTCTAGGTGCTCGAGATCGGAGCGGATCGTAACGCTGGTTACCTCCAACGAGGCGGCGAGATCGGTAACGCGAACTACTCCGTCGCGTCTCAGTTGGGTTGCAATGTAGCGATGGCGTTCTACCGGTGTCACGCGGCCAGTATACTACTGCAGCACCCCGACGACAAGATCGAACGGGCGTGTCTCGGAAGGCTCACCCAACCGGGCGCGATCGGGTCAACGGAGCCTCGATGCGGCGTCCGTGCTCCGCGGCTAAGGCTTCCGGCGTGACAGCGTGGCAGCGTGGCGGCGCTTCTTGCCGCCGTCTACTCAGTCCTGGTATCATCGCGGTTTAGAGCGTTACGGTGGTGGTACCGGAACTTCGCACGGCTAAAATGGAAATGAGGTCTCGAGTGCGCTCAAACGGTTTCGTCCTCGTAATCGAGAAACTTGTTCACGGCGAGTTCAGTAAGGTGTTCAGGATGGGGCACACCACGCGTGCGGGCGCTAACGCGCTTGCGCGTCTCACGTTTTGTGCGGCTGCGGCTCTGCTGCTTCTTGCCTGCGAACCGAGGGAGGCCGATGAACGCTCGGCGGAGTTCGACCCTCGTCGCTTCGAGGGGGCCCATCTCACACTTCTCCTCAATCAACATCCGTGGGTGAGTATCCTCGAACCGAGGCTTGAAGAGTTTCAGGAACTCACCGGGGTTACGGTGTCGTTCGAGGTGTACCCGGAAGAGCAGTACCGTACCAAGCGGACGGTAGAGATGCGCTCCGGTGTTTCGGAGATAGACCTCTTCATGATTATGCCGGGCAATAGCCTACAGCAGTACTACGTTAACGGTTGGGTGCGCCCGCTCGACGGCTATCTAACAGATGATTCGCTAATGCTTCCTGCGTTCGATCCCGAGCCTTTTCTGGAAACAGCGCTGCGTGCCGGCCGTCGAAACGAGACGCAGTACGTCCTGCCGTTGCTCGCCGAGACCTCGATTCTCGCGTACAACCGAACCATACTCGAGCGCTACGAGCTTGAGCCTCCGCGTACCATGGAAGAACTCGAACACGTGGCGCGCGAGGTGCACGAGCGCTCCGACGGCGAGGTGTACGGAATCACCTTGCGCGGCGCGGGCGCGGCGGCAACGAGTCAATGGGCCGGCTTCCTGCACTCCTTCGGCGGCCGCTGGGTCGACGAAGACGGCGCGGCGGCGATCGCAGAGGAGAACGCGGTAGAGGCGCTCGAGTTCTACGCGCGCCTTGTGCGCAACTACGGTCCGCGGCACGCAACGCGCAACGGCTGGTACGAGAGTACCGCGCTGTTCATGTCGGGACGCGCTGCAATGATCTATGACGCCAATATTTTTCGCAGTCACTACGAAGACCCTGCGCAGTCCGATGTCGCGGGTGAGGTCGGCTACGCGGTACTGCCGACCGGTCCGGCCGGCAGCGTGCCGCACATGTCTCACTGGGGGTTGGCCATTAGCGCCGACGCCGAGTATCCCGAGGCGGCCTGGCTGTTCATACAATGGGCAACCGGTCGAGAGCTTGCACTCGAAGCACATCTTGAAGGTATTTCCTCGGCGCGGTCCGATGTTTGGGACAGTGCCGAGTTTGCCGAGCAGAACACACCGGAGGACTGGGATGCCGCCACCACGCGCAGCTACGATTTGGCGGTACACACCTGGAATCCCCCGGTGAAGAACGTTTCGCAAGCGCGTGATGTGGTCGGCCGCGCTATTGTAGAGGTGATTCTCGGTCTGGATGCCGAGCAGGCGGCCGCGCGTGCCGCCGAGGCACTTGACGCGATCATCCGCGGCGAGCATGCGGAGAACAATGGCCGGACGGAGTAAATTCGACTGAAACGGTCTATCGAGCGATGGGTATAAGCAAGTTATCGTTTGGCGCAAAGCCGGTCAGCATTCGCGGCCGTATTTTCGTTACCTACCTCGTGTTGATCCTCATTGTATTCGCGTACTTCGCGCTCTCGAGCTACATGCGCAGTGTGCGGCTTCAAGTTGAGACCGATCGCGCCGCGATTCTGGAGTTCAACAACACCTGGAGCGAGCTACAGATCGCGCTTCACGAGATGCTTACAAACTGGCGGGACGGACGCACCTATGAACGCTTTCTCGAACGTCGTGAACTCCTGGCGGCTCAACTCGAGGACTCTCACACGAGTGTAGCGGAGCGCTACTATTATCCGGAAGCGTTTAAGACTCATTTCACGAACCTTGAGGCGGTCTGGAAGATGGCCGACGAGCACCTCGGCCGGATTATTTCGGCAGTGGAACAACCGAGATTTCGTGAGGTGGAACGACTTGTCGAGGGCCAACCTGGGCTACAGCAGTTGAACTACCTCTGGGTGGAGCTCAGCGAGAGTCACTCACTCGAGTCTCGACGGCTCGGGCATGTGGTTCAGGACCTCATCCACGAGGTTGGGTTCTTTCCGCTCTATAGCGACACCGTAAACAATATGGTTGGTATCATCGTTGAGGAGGCCGATCGCACCCGCGCGCGTGTTGCTGCCGTAGAGCGGTTGGTGCAGCTGCTGTTCTTTGTACTGTTCGTGGCGGCGTATTTTTGGATGTCTTCGCGCTCGGCACGCGAGCTCGCGGCTCCCATCGCGAATGTTGCGATACGACTGCGCGAGTTCATCGGGCTCACTGGTGAAGAGCAGGCCACGTACGCGCATAGAGACGAGGTGCAGACGCTTTCTCAGACGGTTGAGTATATGATCGATCATTATACACATCTCTCTGAGCTCGCCGGTCGGCTCGCGAAGGGTGAGATCCAGGACGACTCGCTGCGTTTTCCGCGCGGTGGCGTGGTCGGGCGATCGCTCGACGAGATAGCCGGTTATCTCCAGGAGCTTGCCCGTAGCAGCATCTGGATTAGACACGGTATGTACGGAACGCAGATCCGCGAACGGTCCGAGCACGATGTGCTGGCTCGCAACTTCAACGTCATGTCGGCGGTGATCTACGAGAAGATTACGACGCTCAAAAGCATGTTTGAGGCGGTGGATGAGGGTGTCGTGGTGATTGACGATACGCAGCAGGTGGTGGAGGCAAACTCGCGCCTCTACCGCTTGCTCGGGGTCGATGAGCCCGGCGAGGCCGCACGCGCGCGCTTGAACGCCGAGCTTGCTGATCAGTTGGAGAACCTCGTCAGGAGCGTTAAGCTCGGAGACAGCGTCACCGACTACTACACCAACCTGCGGAGCATTCAAGGACACGAGATACCGGTTAAGATCAACGGCCGCGCGCTACCGTACGCTGAGGACAAGCGCATTCAGGTGATGGTGCTCATCTCCAACGAGTCTTGGCGAGCGCGAGCCAAGCGCGAACATGAGCGATTGCGCGCGCACGCCGCGTTCGCGGAGCTCAAGGCCCTACGCGCTCAAATTAACCCTCACTTCTTTTTCAACACTTTGAATACCATTGCTCATCTCATTGAGACTGATGCCGACAGCGCCGTCGGCACGATCGAAAAGCTTGCCGAGCTATTCCGGTACGCGCTTGCAGCCACGACGCAGGAAGAGGTGCGGCTTGCTGATGAGCTTCTGCATATAGAGCGATTCCTCGATATCGAGACGCTGCGACACGGGTCGCGGCTTCAGGTGGAGTACCAGGTAGACGACGGGCTTACGCGCCAACGGGTGCAACCGATGTTGCTGCAACCGTTAGTCGAGAACGCGGTGCGTTACGGAGCCGACGAGCGCGGGATCGTACGACTGTGTGTAACGGTTGCGCGCGAGGGGGAGGCGATGAGTATCACGGTGAGCGATCAGGGCAGTCGCGTGGTAGAACCTCACGGTTTGTTGAACAGTTCGGGAACCGGTATTAAGAACGTGAACCGGCGCCTGAAGACGCTCTACGGGAGGCCGTTACAGCTGCGGCGGAACGAGCCACAGGGACTTACGGCCGAGATCAGAATACCGTTGAATCAGCGATGAGCGAGATCCGAGCACTCATAGCCGAAGACGAAGAGCCGGCACGCGAACGTTTGCGCAGAGCCTTGGAGAAAATGCCGGAGATCACGGTGGTGGCCGAGGCGCACGACGGGGCTCAAGCGGTGGAGCTCATCCGCGGGCAGAAGCCCGATCTGCTGTTACTTGACGTACAAATGCCGATCTTCAACGGGTTTGAGGTGCTCGAGCAGCTCGAGCGGCCGCCGGTAGTGGTATTCACTACCGCGTACGACCGGTACGCGATTCGCGCGTTCGAGGTTCACGCTATCGACTATCTTCTAAAGCCCTACAGTCGAGAACGGCTGCGCGAAGCGATCCTACGCGCGATCAAGGAGATTGGAGCCCCCAAGCGAAGCGCGGAGCGCCTCACTGCGCTGCTGAACGACCGCGAGGAAGGGCCTCAACACCTGCGCCGCGTGAGTGTGAAGGAAGGGCGAGGCTATCGCGTTGTTCCGGTAGACGAGATTGAGTTCTTTCGCGCCGAGGAAGGTTTGGTTTTCGTGTATCAAGGCGGCGAGCGGTCCTTGATTGATACCACCTTGTCGCAGCTCGAGAAGCAGCTGAACCCCGACCGCTTCTACCGTGTGCATCGGAACGCGATCGCGAATCTCAACCGCATCGAACGCGTGGTGCCGTGGGGTCAGGGCAAGCTATCGGTTCTGTATTCCGGCAACCAACGCTTGTTCGTCGGCCGAACGCGACACCACGAGTTTAAGCGCCGTCTCGGCCTCGACCTTTGACCACTGTGGCGCCCCGTTCCGAGGGTGTGTCCGCTGCGGCGTTGCCACTCATCTCGAAATACAGTCGTTCACCAGAATTCGTTTGTGCGAGTTGTAACCTCGTCCTACACTCGACGGTATCGTTTCGTCCGACTGGGTACGCCACGCAGAGGCGGCCCGCAGAGTCGGGAAAACTCAAGGAGGTATTGTATGAAACGTACCGTAGCCGTAGTGTTCGCCGTTGTGCTGGCGCTGGTCTTTGTTTCCGGCGCGTGGGCCGGGGGCGCAGCCGAGGTCGACACCGATGTACTTCGTGTGGCGTATCCGCAAGATGTGGCCACGTTCGACATCATGGGCACTACCGCGCCGCCGAACGAGGTTCGTCACATGGTGTTCGAACCGCTCTTCGCTCCTGACGCCGAACTACAGCCGCAGCCACACCTGGTCGAAAGTTGGGAAGTCAGCGATGACGATCTGACCTGGACCTTTACGCTCCGCGACGACATTATGTTTCACGACGGCAATCAGATGACCGCCGAGGATGTTGAGGCGTCGTTCGACCGCTACCGTCAGATGGGAGCTCGCGCATGGGAGTACGATCGCGTCGACGAGGTAGTCGCAACCGGCGAGCTGACCTTTGAGTTTCGCCTGAACTCGCCCTTCGGCGCGTTGCTCGAAACACTCGCTCCGACCTCGGGTGTGTTCGCGATCTATCCGAAATGGGTGATCGACGAGATCGGAACCGACGACCTTACGCAGATGGAGCACATCGTCGGGAGTGGGCCTTACACAGTTGAAGAGATCGTGCCGGAAGAGCGCGTTGTGCTTCGCCGATTCGAAGACTACTCGCAGCCGGGTGGTGAACCGAGCTTTCTCGCCGGCAATCGCTACGCGCCGATCGAGACCATCGAGATTCAGGTTATCGAAGACGACGCCACGCGCGTTGCTGCGCTTGAAGCCGGTGATATCGATCTCATTCAAAACGTGCCGCTCGACGACGCCGCTCGCGTAGAGAACAACCCCAACACCGATGTGACCATCAGCAGCCCAGGGTACCGGGTGTACTACAAGTTCAACGTAGCGCGCGAGCCGTTCGATGATCCGGTTCTCCGTGAGGCGGTTCGTACAGCTGTCGACGCCGAGGAACTCATGCTCGCGATCGGCGACTCCGAGTACTGGCGCATCAACTACGCGATGCGCTACCAAGAAGAGCAGTGGATGTGGAGCGATGTAGCCTGGGATTACTACGACCGGGACATGGACCGCGCCCGCGAACTGGTCGAAGAGTCGGACTACGACGGACAACAAATTCGCTTTCTGTCGTCTCCGGGGCGTGACCTTGAGTTCCGCACCGTGATTCCAATGCAGGAGATCCTCCAAGACATCGGCCTAAATGTGCGTATCAGCAGCGTCGATGCTGCGACCTTCAACGAGTTGCGCGCCGATCTCGACGAGTGGGAGATCAAACACGCCGGCGGCGGCTCGATGGTGGGCTTAGCTTATCTCGACTCGAGCGCTCAAGACCGCACCGGTGAGTTTTGGCCGAACGTCACCGACGAGTGGCACGACCTTATCGAGCAGGTTGTGGTAGATACCGACCAGGCGTCTCGCGAAGCCGCGGTCGAGCGGCTACACGAGCTGCACGCCGAGACCAATAACGAGATGTGGCTGGGGGACGTATTCGAGCTCGCCGGATCGCGCGCCAACGTCAGCAACGTTCCGTCGTGGTTCAAATTGGTTCTTTGGAATATTGAAAAGGAATAGCACTCGACGAGACCTCTGAAACAGGCGCATAAT
>PUOW01000248.1 GCA_003552185.1 Spirochaetaceae bacterium | reverse complement strand
CTTTCCATACGCTTCGCTTCGATGACCGGCAGCCCGACCACATCCCACTGCTTCGAGCCTTCCGGCCCAAAGTTCCCGATCGTAACCTCGCCGATATTCGCCCCGATTCGAATACGAATCTGAAACAAGGCGTTGATCGAGGACGCGAGGTCCATGTTGGTGCGCAAGCTCGAGACGATCTGAAACGCACGCTCGAGCGTCGGCCGCTCGTGAGGCGAGACGCTCTCGGAGAGAAAGCGGTCATTGGCTTGGTTGAACAAGACACAGACGCGCTGCATCTCGACGCAGGTGTAGAACAGCTCGCGCGCGATATGTCGCTTGGCCTGCTCGGCGGTCATGTCGCGTGTCTTGGGATCGATGACTCCACCGTAGTGAAACATCAGGCTGTCGCCCTCGATCTTGTTGAGATACCCGCCGTGCCGCCTCAGAACGCCGTTAAACGCGGTGTACAGCCCGTTCAAGACGTCTTGGTTCTCTTTTGGGCTCAGAAACTTCGAGATGTAGGTATAATCGGCGATATCCATGAAGGCCACGCCGATGCGCGCCTCGGTAGAGTCGGTCGGGAGGTGCCCCATCTCGAGCACCGCGTCGATCAGCTGCTTCGGGAGATAATACTCCTCGATCTGCCGCCGTAACTCGTACTCATCGCGACTGATCTCGGTGCTATGAGGTTGGTACCCCCAGTTCAACGCCATCGACGCCCCCTTCGGTCGGAAACACAGCTACATGGATAGGCTTACGGAACCTGGGCCATCTGCAGGAATTCTTGTTCGCTAATGATTGGGATGTCAAGCTCTCTCGCTTTGCGACTCTTCGAGGAGCCCGACTCGGGATCGTTTGTAACCAGATATGACAAATCTTTTGTAACGGAATTTTTAACGATTCCACCGGCGCGCTCCACGATTTGTTCGGCCTCCGAGCGCTTGAGGCTGTGTAGGCTGCCGGTGAAGCAGAAACTCTCACCGAGAAAAGGCGCATCCGCGTGCGGCTGCTGCAGCGCCACGACGCCGGTCTCGAGCACACGCTGCATCAAAGGGTAGAGCTCGCGACCGCCGCTGCTGATCACCTCGGCGGTCGCCGGACCGATTCCGTCTATCTCGGCGAGCTCGGCGACCGATGCGTCGCGTATCGCTTCAAGCGTGTGGTAGCCTGCGGCAACAACCTTCTGCATGATCAACTCGCCGACGTGCTCTATATCGAACCCCGCGACAAACCTGGCAACCGTCACCTGCTGCACCGAGCGAAGGTTGCGAAGCAGCTTGCGGGCGAGTGGCTCGCCGACCCGTTCGAGCTTCACGAGATCCTCGACCGTGAGGCTGTATAGGTGATGAATCTCGGTGACGCGACCCGAGTCGAACAGGTTGCCGAGAACCACATCGCCGAAATCCCTGATCTCGAGCACCTGTATCCATTTCTGTAGGCGGTGAAATCGTCGCTTGCGGCAATCGAGGTTCGGACAGTACAGCCGAGTGCCCTCGTTGAGCAGCTCTGCGCCGCAGGCGCCGCAAACGCGCGGAAGCTCTATCTCGGCGGCGTTTTCGGGATTCTCGAGAACCCGCTCTATCTTGGGGATGATGTCGCCGCGTTTGGTTACCACAACCTGCGATCCGATCTTGAGCCCGAGCTCACCGATGAGGCGCGGGTTCGCCAGGTTGGCACGCTGCACCGTGGTGCCTGCCAGCCGAACGGCGTCGACGATGCCGATCGGAGTGTAGTGGTGCCCCGACTCGCTCCAGCGCACCTCGCGAAGCGTGCTCACCGCCTCCTCGGGCGAGAACTTAAACGCAATCTGTCGCTCGGGCCGCGCGCGCTTCATATCCGCGAGGTCTATCTCGACGCCCTTCACGACCAACCCGTCGATATCGTACTCGAGCGCGGCGCGCTGCTCAGCGACCTCATCGCGATACGCGACTATTTCCTCGGGATCCTCAAACACCCGGTACGGGACAAGCCTAAACCCCTGTCGCTCGAGCCACGCGAGCTTCGTAACCTCGTCCGAGAAGAATCGCTGTTCGCCCTCCGCCATCGCGTCGTAACACATCACGGTAAGATAGCCGGCTCCTTGCCCGTCTTTCCGTTTCATAACGCCGTTGGCGGCATTGCGGCAGTTCGCTTTGTCGGAGTAGTAGCGCTCAAAGATATCGTGGGGCATGATCACCTCGCCGCGCACCCCACCGCTGAATTCCGCCTCGAGCCTGGAGACCACACCCGCCATTCGGCGAACGTTGGTGGTGATGTCGTCGCCGACCGCACCGTCGCCGCGCGTTACGCCGTAGCGAAACGCTCCGCCGTCGTACTGCAGCTCGAGACTCGCGCCGTCGAGCTTATGCTGCACGATGAAGCGCTCGTGCCCGCTTTTGTGGGCCCAGTTCAAAAAGCCGGCGGCGTCCGCGGCCTTGTCGAGGCTGTTCATCGGGATGATATGGCGCCGCTTGGTGTATCCGGGGCTATCGTCGCGGCCCACCTCGTTGAACACGGCGTTGTCGGGATCGAGCGCGCGTAGTTCATCCCAAAGGCCGTCGAACTCCGCGTCCGATAGCTCCGGCTCAGCGTTGTAGTATTTGTTTTGGTGGTAGCGTATCAGCCGCTCAAGCTCTTTCACTCGGTCGTTCATCGGCGGTAGTATAGCAAATATGGAGACGCTACGGCTATTTGTATCGCTTGAGCTGCCGCAACTCTTCCGATCCGAGATCGAGATGCTCCGCCGAGAGGCACTTGCGGGCGAGCACCACGATGCGATTCGCACCCTGCCGCCCGCGAACCTGCACCTCACTCTGAAATTTCTCGGTGACACCGAAACCGCCAGGCTCGACGATCTCGGCTCAACGCTGCGCGCGGTCGCGGCGCAGGCGCAACCGATGCCGGTTCGGCTGAGCGGCGGGGGGTGTTTTCCGCACGCTCGACGCCCGCGCGTCTATTGGGCGGGTCTCGAGAGTCTCGACACTCCGGGAATAGCGGATCTGCAGGCCGGGCTCGGCGCGCGGTTAGAGGCGCTCGGGTTCCCGCCCGACGACAAACCGTTTCATCCGCACGTTACGCTCGGCTACGCGCGCAAGGGCGCAGCACCTGCCGCCGCTCGCGCCGCCGCCGAGGCGCTCGGCGAGTTTCGCGGGCCGCCGATCGGCGCCGAAGCCGTCCTCGAAACCCTCGCGCTGAAACAAAGCACGCTCACACCGAGCGGCGCGGTCCACGAAGCAATCACCACTGTCCGCCTCGGAGCCGAAAGCTGACACCGCGCGCGTGGGCTCGCGCAGGGCGAGCACCTCCGCCGAGACACGGTCGCACACGCAGGGTCACACACGCAGGGTCGCACAGCGAAGCGCAATCGCGACGCCCGCCCCGCGGATATCAATCCTCGGCTTCGGCGTAGAGGGGGTGAACGCGGCGCCGGTAGTGCTCGTACTGCTCGCCGGCGTGGTACGAGGATCGGACAAGCGGACCGGCTTCACAGTGCGAAAACCCGCGGCGAAGCGCCTCTTCGCGTAGCCGCGCAAACTCTTTCGGTTCGTAGTACCGCTCAACCGCTACGTTGGTACGCGCGGGCTGCAGGTACTGCCCGAGATTCAATACCGATACGCCGACCGCCCTGAGGTCCTCCATCGTCTCGAGTATCTCGTCCTCGCCCTCTCCGAGCCCAAGCATCATGCTGGACTTCGTTGTGCCGTCGGGGTCTATCTCGTTCGCGATCCGTAAGAACTCAAGCGAGCGCTCGTAGGTAGAGCGTGATCGAATTCTCGGCGTAAGGCGCTTCACAGTTTCAATGTTGTGGCTCATCACCTCGGGTCGTGCGTCCGCGACGCGCGCGATGCTGTCACGATCCGCCATCAGATCCGAGGCAAGCACCTCCACCGAGCACTCCGGCGCGCGTCCGTGCACCGCCTCGACCGTTTCGGCGAGTATCGCGGCACCACCGTCGGCAAGGTCGTCACGATTCACCATCGTGATCACGACGTGGCGAAGCTCCATCGCGGCAACCGAGGCCGCGAGGCGCTCAGGTTCGTTCTTATCCACCGGGCGCGGCACGCCGGTCTTCACCGAGCAGAACCGGCAACGGCGGGTACAGATATCGCCGAGGATCATGAAGGTCGCGGTGCGATGCTCGCCCCAGCATTCGTGAATATTGGGACAGCGGGCCTCCTCGCAGACGGTATTCAACCGTCCCTCACGAACAAGGCCCTTGATGTACTTGTAATTGTTATTGGTGTTGAGCTGAACCTTGAGCCATTCGGGCTTGCGCCCAGCCTTTCGGTTCGCGGATATATCATGCTTCATAGCGAAACTCACTCCTTCTCAGGTCTGAAGTGTACCGCGTTGCTCGGGAAAATGAAAGGGTGCCGGTCGGCCGACTACTCCGGCACCACCGTCCCGCCGAAAACCGACACACCACATACTTGACTGCATGACTCAGGCATTGATAGGCTCAGGACATGGTGACGGGATGCACGGCACAATAACACGCGGAACAAGCACCGTTCTCGGGCGACGCGAGCTTTCGCACGGATGCTTCGTGCTCAGACTCGATCGTGCCGCGATCGGGCGGTTCGAGCCGGGGCAGTACGTGGTTATCGGGCCCGAACACTCGCCCGACAGGCGCGAGTACTCGGTGTACTCGGCCCCGGACGAGCCGTTTCTCGAGGTTCTCATCAAAGAAGTGCCGGAGGGTGAGGTCTCGCGCGCGCTGCACGAGCTCGAGCCCGGCGATTCGGTCGCGATTGAAGGCCCGCTCGGGTATTTCACGATCTCCCCGGAGCATCGCCGGAGTCGCGAGTTCCTGTTCATCGCAACCGGCACCGGAATCGCACCGTTTCATTGCTTCGTGCGCGCGTATTCCGAGCTCAACTACCGAGTTCTGCACGGGGTGCGCTACGCCGAGGAACGGCACGAGTACCACACCTATGCGCCGCAGCGCTATACCGCCTGCATCACCGGAGAAACGGTCTCTGAGGCGTACCACGGGCGCGTCACGAGCTACCTACAGCAGGTCTCGGTCGCGCCCGATACCCTCTGTTATCTTTGCGGCAACTGCGATATGATCTTTGAAGCGTTCGATATTCTCCAACACCGCGGCATAGACCCGCAGAACCTTCATGCCGAGGTGTACTACTGAAAACAAGCACCCAACACCGGAACTGCATATGGCTATGACATACCACCTACTGCAACTCGGTTGCCAGATGAACATATCGGACGGCGAGCGCCTCCGCACCGTCCTAGAAGAGATGGGATACCGCTACACCGAGGACGAAGCGCAGGCAGACCTTCTCGGCGTTGTCGCGTGCTCGGTACGACAGAAAGCGATAGACAAAGTATACTCGCGCATCCACAAATGGAACCGTTGGAAGCGCGAGCGCGCGCTTCTAACCTTCGTAACCGGCTGCATTTTGCCGGCCGACCGTGAGAAGTTTCTCGACCGCTTCGATCTGGTGTTTCCAATAACCGAGCTGCCGCACCTTCCGGAGCTCATTCGCGAGTACGGCGTCGTCACCGAGGCCGCGGTGCGCTCCGCCGAGCGCGCGGCGTTCAACCGAGTTGCATCGCAGCCGCCCTCCGGCGACGATGCAACCGAGTACTGGAAGATTGCCCCCAGCCACGGATCGAGCTTCGAGGCCTACGTTCCGATTCAAAACGGCTGCGACAAGTTCTGCAGCTTCTGCGCCGTGCCGTATACTCGGGGGCGCGAGGTCTCTCGGAGTTCCGACGAGATTCTCGCCGAAATCACCGAGCTCCTCGAACGCGGGTACCGCATCATTACGCTGCTCGGGCAGAACGTGAACTCCTACGGCCTCGACCGCGCAGGCGAAGAGCTGAGTTTTGCCGAGCTCCTCGATCGCATCGGGCGTATCGGCGAGCGCACCGCGCACGAGTTCCGCGTGTACTTCACCTCGCCGCACCCGCGCGATATGGATACCGAGCTGCTCGAGACGATCGCGCGCTACCGATGTCTCGGCAAGCAGATCCACTTGCCGTTGCAGTCCGGCGACGACAAGGTCTTGATCGCGATGAACCGTAAACACAGCCTCGCCCGCTATCGCGAGGTTGTCGCAGACATCCGGCGGATCCTTCCCGACGCAACGCTATTCACCGACATCATCGTCGGGTTCCCGGGCGAAACCGAGCAGCAGTTCGAGCGCACCGTGGAAGCGCTGCGCGAGTTCAGGTACAACATGGCCTATATCGCGATGTACTCGCCGCGCCCCGGCGCACGCAGCGCCCGGAGCGAGGACGACGTTGCGACCGCCGAGAAAAAACGCCGCCTGCATCGGCTCACCGAGGAGCTGCAAGGCATCTCCGCGGCCTACAACCGCGCCTTGATCGGGAGCACCGTGACCGCGTTTGTAGAAGGCGACGACCGGAAGCCGGGCTACCTCAGCGGCAAGACCGAGGGGCGCCTCGTGATTAGATTTCCAAGCGAGGACCGTCGGCTTGTCGGCGAGTTTGTTACGCTACAGGTCACCGACTGCGCCCCGCTCTCGCTCGAGGGTGTGCTGCTCGGCCGGTACCACGGCGAGTCCACCGAGTCCACCGAGTCCACCGAGTCCGCCGCCGCGCGCACAAACTCTGCCGCCGCACCGGCGACGGGCCGGCCGCGCAGCGTCGCGTTTCAAACGCTTGGATGCAAACTCAATCAGTTTGAGACAGAAGCGCTGGCCGCGGAGTTTGAGAACGCCGG
>PUOW01000052.1 GCA_003552185.1 Spirochaetaceae bacterium | reverse complement strand
CGATTTCTTCAACCAGGCGCTGCATCGCGGCACGGAACGCGCGGGCGCGCCCGGGGGGGAAGTAGAGAACGCGCGGCTCGTACGGGCTCCGGAAGTTATGCACGTACGCACAGTCGCGTAGCGCCCCGTCGGGCGGGCGGCGCTCTCGTAAGAGCTTCATGATCGCGGTGCGCTTTCCTGTCCCGGCCGGACCGGTAACGAAAACATTATAGCCTTTTGCCGGCATCTCGATCGCCATTCGCAACGCCTGAATCGCGCGCGGCTGGCCGATGATCTCAAACTGCGTCGGCCCCTCGCTTGGGCCGGGAACAGACTCGGGAGCTATCTCGAAGCGGACCTGGTCGTACGGCAGACGGTAGCTGTCCGCTGGTGTCGGGTGATTATCGGACATGGTTCCCGTATCATAGCGAAAAGCCGGCACCGTGTCGATTTTATTCTGCGACCTTGCTATAATAGCGTGCAATGAAGTTGAGTGAGCTTGATGAAACGCTGCGGGGATGGCTCCCGCTTGCCGAGTTTGAAGCGATCGACCCTTCCGCGAACGGCCTGCAGGTAGACCGGCGAAATCCCGAGGTTAATCACGTGGCGGTTGCGGTAGATGCCTGCCTCGAGAGCTTCCGTCGCGCAGCCGAGCTCGGTGCCGACCTCTTGTTCGTACACCATGGCTTGTTCTGGGGGAAGGAACAGACCGTTACCGGCGCGCAGTACGAGCGCTTGCGGACGCTGTTCGATCATGACCTTGCGCTATACGCGGTGCACCTGCCGCTGGACCGGCACCCCGAACTCGGCAATAACGCGGTAATGATGCAGGAGTTAGGGGTGCAGGAACTGGAGCCGTTCGGGAGCTTCAAGGGGTACGAGATCGGGTGCGCCGGTCGGCTGCGGGAGCCGCTGCGGCTGGAACAGGTCGTCGAGCGGCTGTTCGGCGAGCGCTCCGAAGTGCTCTCGAGCCTGCCGTTCGGACCGGAACGCATCGAGACGCTCGGCGTGGTCTCGGGAGGCGCCCCGGCCGCGGTAGAGGAGGCGATCGAGCGCGGGCTCGATTTATTCATCACCGGCGATGCGTCGCACCAGCTCTATCACCGTGCGCTCGAGGCCGGCATCAACGTGGTGTTCGGCGGGCATTACGCGACCGAGACCTGGGGCGTGCGCGCGGTCGCGGCCCGGCTCGAAGCTGAGTTCGGTTTAACCACGAGCTTCATCGATCTGCCTACCGGACTATAGCGCGATGAACGATCTCTCTCAGGACGACCGGCCCGCACCGGCGCAGGCGCGACTGCGCGATTCACGGTTTCTCCCGTTCATTCTCAGTCTTGTGGTAATCGTGGTCGACCAAATCACCAAGGCGTGGGTGGTGCAGAACCTCGACCCGGTGGCGATCAGCGGCGACCATATCGAGGTGCTCGGTGAGTTTCTGCGAATAATCCACACGCGCAACCCGGGTATCGCGTTCAGTATCGGGAGTGAGCTGCCGGAGACGGTGCGCAACGTGGCGTTCACCGCGATACCGGTGATGGTGTTGGCCGGGCTGTTGTTCTACTATTTTCGCTACGACCCGTTTCATCCCGGGCAACGCTGGGCGGTGGCGGCGATTGTGGGCGGAGGAATCGGCAATATTATCGATCGGGTCACGCGAACCGCCGGCGTGGTCGATTTCATCGATGTAGAGTTTTTCGGAATCTTCGGCCTGGAGCGCTGGCCTACCTTTAACGTGGCCGACGCCGCGGTTGTGGTCGGCGGGGTCTTGTTGATTGCGGGCATCTTGATCGAGGAGGTCCGAACGAATGGGAAAGAAAGCTAATACGGTACTGTTCATCCTCGGCGCAACGGTCGGGAATCTCGTTACGATGATGGTGGTGTTTTTTGCGCTGCTTACGGTGTTCTCGTTTGCACTCGCTCCGCACGTGCCGCCGCAGTCGCAGCAGTGGGTTGTGCTCGGGCTGCTGATCGGCTCTATCGCGATTACGTACTTCATCTACTACAAGCTTGTGCGCTTTCTAACGCGCAAATACGATCTCGAACAACACTTCGAGCCGATCTTCCCGAAGAAGAAATAGCCGGTGACGCAGACCGGTCGCCGCGGACGTCCGGCAGGTTTTGCGCGCCTATCGAACTCCGGTGGCCGTCGGGTATCAGTAACCGTCGGACATGGCGCGGTTCGCGTCCTTGCGATGCAACTCGTTGTAGACGTATCCGCGGTTCTTGAGGCTGTCTTTGACCTCTTGCGGAAACGGCATATAGCGCCAGAAGATATCGCGCACTTCGCGGTCGAGCTTTTGCGTGCCTTCGGTTTCTTTGGTGATCCAGAGAATGTAGTCTTGAATGAAGGCGTCCTTGACGTCGCCGCGCATTTTGCGGTCCGCAAACCACTGGTAGTACCAGCCGGTGAGGCCTTCCTCCATCCAGTAATGTTGTGCTTTCTCTTTCGCGACCTGCCACCGCAGATCCCCGAGAGCCGCCACAACCGTGGTCTTGAGGTCTTTGGGATACATCGGGATCGCGAGACGTCCGCGGCTGCTTGCGCGGTTGAAACGCTCGAACGGTTCCCAGCAGATCCCTAACTCGCCGTAGCACGGCACCAGTATGACGTTCGGCACGATGCGGTTGGTCTGCATCTTGAACGTCCGGAGAAACAGGCCCGGGTCGTAGTACTCCACATCCGCGAGCATGTTCAGTACGTTCTCGCGGCACCCGAGGTCGTAGAGGCCACCGCGAAAGTACTGCTTGGTGAGCACCGGAAAGTGGTTGCCCTGCCGGCCGATACAGATCTTCGCCATCTGACGGATTGAGTTCATCTCCTCGACAACTACCTTGGTGTCGACCGCCGGGGAGCCGCCGTTGTCGGCCTCCTTTTGCTCGAGCTCATCGCGCTGCTCGCGGATAGACTCGAGCTCGCGGATGTGCCGTTCGAGGTCCCGGTTGAGCGTATTGAGTTTGCGCAGCAGGTTCCCGATCTCGGTTAAGGCCGCCTTCTGGGAATCGTCGTACGGCATCCGGATACCGTCGAGGTCGTCTCGCGTGTGAGTGCGTTCGAGCGATTTGAGTTGGTCCTTGATCCCGTGCTCGGCGTTACGCATCGCCTCGGCCTGCCGATTCACAACCGAGAGTTGCGCCTCGTACCGTCCTCGAGCTTTCTCGAGCATCGCGTTGATGCGTGGGGCACTGTTTTTGCCGGCGCTCTTGGTTTCGTCGGTCGCGGAGGCGTTCACCCGCCCGGACGCTACCGCGGTGAGCCATTCGTCGACGTAGTAAATCGGCTCTCCGGTGCGGTTTTCGGGAATGACGCGCGCGATGAGATCGCGCTGCTCCGGCGAGAGTACGGTCGGAACCAGCACCGCGAAACGCAGAAAGACGCGCTTCGGGGTGGGGAGTGAGGGGCCGATCTTTGCCGCGATGCTGCGCGCGAGCTCCCAGTGTGCCGGGATCAGCTTGTTGCGGTACATCGAGCGGTCTTGCGAATCCTTTGCGTTCAGGAAGCCGCCGAGCAGCTGATGGACTCGCTTTGAGACCTCGCCTTCGCCGGTCAAGATCTCTTTGTAGAGGTTCTTGTTCTTGAAGTACGGCTGAGGATCGCCTTGCAGTTGCTCGACGCGCACGAAGCCGTTGTCCTGTGAGCCGAGACCGCCGGCGGAGCCCTCGTGGTCGTCGGCCTCGAACGCGCCGGCCTCGGCGTCGGAGGAACCGAAGAGATCCTCGAAATCCGGCACATCGGCGCCGGACGAGCCGGTCCCGAGGAGCTCCGCTACGTCGGGGTCCATCTCGCCGCTGAAATCATCGGACTGTTGTGACCTTGGGTCGGGAGTCATGGGAACCGTCACCGGACGACGCCTTGTTAGGACCGCCGCCGCAAAAGCGTGTGATGGAGGTGACGGGACTCGAACCCGTGACCTCTTGAATGCCATTCAAGCGCTCTAGCCACCTGAGCTACACCCCCACGCGATACTGACCCCAAGATACGCGAAGGGCCGGCGCCTGTCAATACGTACGCAGCGCCGTCCGTAGCGCCGTTATCCGATCGCGACCGCCGGCTCGTGCGACTCGCCGTGTTCGGCGCTGTACGGCGGTGAGCCCGGTATCAGGTAGCCGGTTCGAACGCAGGCATCAAAGAGGTGGCGGCTTATGTACTCGGTGGACTCTCGACAGAAATCTTCGTAGAAGCTCGCGATCATGATCTGATACCCGTGGTCGCGCTCTCCGATCACGCGGATATAGGTCTCGATCTCGCTAATACCCTTGACGCGGTACCAGTGTTCAGATTGTTGCATAATCATGCTCCTCCCGACTTTCTTATTCTCGGCATCACTGCTACCTTTGTTTACGTATCGTGATGAACTCAACCGTTGATTCGACCGCACCCCTCCCGCTTCTGCACGCCGAACTCAGCCGCTACTTCACCGAGTCGGATCTGTGCTTGGTGTTTCCTTCCGAGGTGAGCGCCGGCTGGTGGCGACGCGCGGCGGCGGAGCATATCGGTGCCGCGGTTCGCTCCGATCGATTCGTCTCATGGGATCGCTTCAAGGAAGCGACCTTCGAGAAGCGCCGTCACGAGATCCCGTCGAACAACGTCCTGCGTATGCTGTTCGCGAACGATCTGCTCGAGCGCAACCGCCGCGGCCGGCAAGGCGCGTTGCTCGAGCGGTTCATCTCGCCGGAGTATCGCGAGAGCTCCCCCGCATTCGCCTCGGCGATCGTGTCTCTCCTCCCTACGCTCGAGTTGCTGCTCGAGCGCCTCGACCGGGCCGATTCCTCGACACAGCGGCCTCACGCCGCGGCAGCGGGCCCGCCGCCGTCGGACGGCAGAAACGCACTGTTCGCCGACCTGCGCCTGCTGCACAGCGAGTATCGTGCGTTTCTCGATCGCCACGGCCTGTTTGAACCCGCGTATCTCACGGCCGAGCAGCGCGTGCCGGACGGGCGACACCTGCTTGTCTGCCCGGAAGCGCTTGAAGACTTTGCGGAGTTCGCCGACCCTGTCGCGCGGATGAGCTCGGTTGAGGTTTACTCGGTACCGCCATCGCTTGGGCCGTGTAGGTTGTGGCGGTTCGAGAACTCGCTGCAGGAGATTCAAGCCGCTGTGTCGCAGCTCGAGGAGTTGCTCGATGCCGGCGTGCCGCAGAGCGATATCGCGATCACGGTCTGCGAGGACGAGCGTTACCTCACCGAGCTCTTTTCGCGCGCCGCGCTGCGGGAGGTGCCGCTTCAGGCGCGCTACGGTCGAGCACTCACCGAGCACGCCGGCGGCCGCCTGATGCTCCGGATGGAAGAGCTCGGTGCCGCGTCGTTTGCGGTGTCTGAGCTCGGCGGTCTGCTGTTGGACCAGGCGCTACCGGTTCGTGACCGCGACCGGGCGAAGCGGGTGGTGGCGCTCGGGGTGCGCTACGGGTGCATCGGCGGCGACCCGGCGGGTGGCGACCCGGCGGGCCGGGGCGGCGCCTGGGAGCGCGCCTTCGCCGACCGTGCAGTTCGTGACGAGGCGCGCTACTTTCGCACGCTTCGGGCGGCGGTGGGGGAGGTGCGCCGGGCCGAGAGCTTTTCCGCGCTTCGGACCGCGTTGAACAAGTTTCTGAGGGCCTTTCTCGATACCGATCTATGGGACGAGGAGGGCAAGCGCACGCTTCAGTGGGCGCAGGATCTGGTTGCGGAGTTGTGCGATATAGAGCGAGAATTGGCGATCGTTGTCGGCAATCCGTGGCGGGTGTTTCTGCGCCTGCTGCAGACACGCCGTTACGTGCCGCTGCGGCGCCCGGCCGCGATCCCGGTATACCTGTACCGCGTCGGCGCCGGTATTGCGCCGCGCTACCACTTTGTGCTTGGTGCGTCGCAGCAGGCGACGCGCGTCTCGGTGGACCCGTTCGGGTATCTGAGTGCCGATCTAAAGGACGATCTCGAGCTTCCGGAGCACGACATTACCGACGAGGTGCTTCGCCTGTTCAGTCACTCGGGTTCCGAGGTGCGGATGAGCTTCGCGGTGGAGGCGTTCGCCGGGAGGCGGCTTGCCCCGCCGGTGTTTCTGCGAGAAGGTCGCGTCCGCGAACCGACCGGCGAGATGCAATCCACCTGGGCCGAGCTCGATTGCTACCGAACGGAGCTGCAGGCCGTCGTCGAGCGGCGCGCCGCAGGTAGGCTGTACCGCCGACAGCACAGAGGATTGAGCGCGGCGGCGATCTCCGGCAGCGGTGAAGGCGGGCGTGAGCTCGATCAAGGCCCGATCGCGAACGCCGATCTTCGTCGGCGCGTGCAGGAGCGGCTCACACGTGAGGGCGAGTTGCGGCTCTCGAGCACGCACCTGCAGTCATACGCGGCTTGTCCGTTCGAGTTCTTGATACGGCACGGCCTCGGAGTGCGCCGGGTGGAGTATCAAGCAGCGCCGGAGGCGCCGGTTGAGATCGGTACGCTGTACCATACCGCGCTCGAGCGGCTCTGTCGGGAGATCAAGGCGGTGGAACCGCGTATTCGGGCCGAGCACCGCGCGCGTTACGAGGAGCTGACGCGGGACGTGATAGACACCGTGATCGAGCGCGACCTGCCGCGAGATACCGGTATAGCAACCGCGTTTGTGCCGGCGCTGCGGATGCGAATCGAGAGCCGACTCGCGCTGTTTCTCGATAGTCTGCTCGAGCGCTTCGCGGACCACGCGATTCTCGAGACCGAAGGGTGGCGAGTTGCGCCGGTGG
>PUOW01000301.1 GCA_003552185.1 Spirochaetaceae bacterium | reverse complement strand
CAGATTGTACGAGAGGTCGGCCTCGAACAGCCGGATCTGCTCGAGCATCTCTCGATAGACCGGCGGGACGAAACGGTGCGTTTCAGCGGAGTGCGGCTGAGCGAACAGCGAGTCGGAAGTATGGTCGGTGCATTGCTCGCCGAGAGCGCCGCGAATCGGCAACAAGAGGGGTGAACCGTGCGGATCGCGATAGTCAATTACGAAGCCGGTAACCTACGGAGCGTCGAAACCGCGTTGCGGAGGCTCTCGTTCGAGTTTGAGGTGGTCTCGCGCCCGGAGGAGCTGCTGCGCGCCGACAAAGTGGTGTTTCCCGGGGTTGGGGACGCCGGAGCGGTGATGCGGGTGCTCGAGCGTACCGGGCTGGCCGAAGCCCTGCGCGAGTACTACCGTTCGGGGCGGCCGATGCTCGGAATCTGTATCGGAGCGCAGGTGGTGCTCGAACGCTCCGAAGAGAGCGATCTCGCGTGTCTGGGACTCGTTCCGGGCGTTGCGCGGCGGCTGCCGGGTGGGCCGGGGCTCAAGGTGCCGCATATGGGATGGAACGGGGTACGGTTCCCCGCCGAGCATCGCCTGTTTGAGGGTATCCCGCAGGAAAGCTCGTTTTACTTCGTGCATTCGTACTATCCCGAGCCCGCCGAGTTGCAGGATGTTCTGTGCGAAACCGAGTACGGTATTCGGTTTGCCTCGGCGCTCGAGCGCGAGAACCTCACCGCGGTGCAGTTTCACCCCGAGAAATCGGGAGAGTTCGGCTTGCGCTTGTTGTCGAACTTTCTCTCGGGTTAGGGCGTGCCGACGGACGGCGAGCGGTAATAGAGCGGCGCGGGCGCCTGTGCGGCTCAATCGCGATACGGTCATAGGGAGTTTCGGCAGTGTTGGAGAAACGTGTTGTAGTTTGTCTCGATGTGCGGGACGGTAAGACTACCAAGGGCGTGAAGTTCAAGGGCAACGTAGATATCGGCGATCCGGTCGAGATGGCGCGGCGCTACTACGACGACGGGGTCGATGAGCTCGTGTTCTACGACATAACCGCCTCCGCCGAGCGCCGCGGCATTATGCGCGAGGTGGTCGAGCGTGTCGCGGCCGAGATCTTCATCCCGTTTTGCGTGGGAGGCGGTATCGGCTCGGTGGAGGATATGCGCGCGATGCTGCTCGCCGGAGCCGAGAAGGTGAGCCTCAACACTCAAGCGGTGCTGAATCCCGAGATTTTAGACGCCGGCGCGCGCGCGTTCGGTAAGCAGTGCGTGGTTTTGGGTGTCGACGCGCTACGCGACCGTGATATGCCGAGCGGCTACCGGGTGGTTATTCACGGCGGGCGTACCCCGACCGAGCGCGACCTCCTGGCCTGGGTCCACGAGGCCGAGGATCGCGGCGCGGGCGAAATCGTGCTGAACTCCATAGACGCCGACGGAACCCGAGACGGCTACGAGCTCACCTGTACGCGCCTGGTTTCGGAGGCGGTCTCGGTGCCGGTGGTTGCCTCGGGCGGGGCCGGTCGCCCCGAGCACCTGGTCTCGGTGTTACGCGAGGGTAAGGCCGACGCGGCGCTTGTCGCTTCGATGGTGCATTACGGCGATTACACCGTGCCCCAGATCAAAGAGGTGCTTTCGGCCGCCGGGCTGCCGGTGCGACTGCGAATCAAGCCGTAGGGGCCTAATTTACTCCGCAGTAGGAGATTAGCTTGTCGGCCGAGGCTTTCTGCAATATATTGTGATCGTCACGGAGCGCAGCGGTACCGCCGTGCGCCGTCGTGAGGTTAGGAGGTTCACACAAGATGCCGAGTTATGACTATCAATGCAGTGCATGCAACCATGAGTTCGAAGAGTTCCAAAGCATCTCGGCCGATCCGCTGCAGGTGTGTCCCAGCTGTGGCGAAGCTGCGCTGAAGCGGCTTGTCGGCGGCGGCATCGGCGTCATTTTTAAGGGCAGCGGGTTTTACGTCACCGACAGTAAAGGAGCGAACGCAGGCGCCAACGGCAACGGAGGTAGCACCGGCGCTTCAAAGGCCGGCGCCGATGCCGCCGGCGAGGGCAAGCCTACCGGCGGAGATAACGGCGCGCAGGGCTCCGGCTCCAGCGAGTCCGGTAGCGGCGGCTCGGGCGGCACAGGCTCAAGCGGTGCAGGGTCGGGCGGCACAGGCTCCGAGAAGGTCTCGAGCGCTTCGGGCGGCAAGGAAACGTAGCGGCGTTCAGCAGCGCCGGCCGGGCAGCGCCGGCCGGGCAGCGCCGGTCGAGCAACGGCGCGAGAACAGTCTCGCCGGCTTTGCTATTCGCGCTGCTTTGTAGTATTTTATTTATATATGGATCAGCAGAAAGCGGTAGCGCAACAGCAGCTCACTGATTATGCCTCGCGCCTCAAGGTATGCGGGCATCCTCTGCGTTTGATGCTGCTGTGTCATATCGCGCGACAGGGTAACCCGTGTGTGTCGGAGTTGTGGGATTGCCTCGGGCAGCCGCAACCGGTAGTTTCGCAGCACCTGGCGGTGCTGAAGGAGAAGGGCATCGTCGCGAGTGAGGTGCAGGGAAACCGCCGCATATACTCGATCGTTGACCCGTTTGTGAAGCGCATCGTCGCAGGGTTGGCCGAGTTGGTGGAGATCCCCGAGCCCGTTGAGGGCACCGCTCCCGGCGGGGCGGCAGGCGCGGAGAGCGGCGAGGCGACTGCGCACCCGCGCGCGCCGCAACAGCTGCGGTGAGTCGCCGATGGGAACACGCCTGTTGCAGTACCGGTTTGGCGGCTATTCCTCGTGCGTTGAGCTCGGTTCCGAGGCGCTGCTCGAGCGCTTCCGGGGCGAGCGAGCGGTTGTAGTGTGGGACGAGAACACCAGCTCGTTGCTCGAGCCGCTTCACGAGCTCCCGTCGGTCATCCTCCCCCCCGGCGAGCGTACTAAGTCGCTCGATACCGTCACTCAGCTGCTCGAGCGGTTTCTCGAGGAGGGCCTCGAGCGCGACGCCACCGTCATAGCGGTCGGCGGAGGGGTGGTATGCGACGCCGCGGCGCTCGCCGCCTCGCTCTATATGCGCGGGGTACGCCTCGTTTTGATCCCTACCACGCTGCTCGCGATGGTAGACGCAGCGCTCGGCGGGAAGACCGGGGTAAACTTCTCGGCGTACAAGAATCTGGTAGGAACCTTCTATCCGGCCGAGCAGATCATCGTGGTTCCCGAGACCCTCGAGACCTTACCGCAGCGCGAATACCTGAGCGGCCTGGCCGAGGTCATTAAGTCGGCTATGCTCGGCGACCCCGAGCTGTTTCGGATACTCACGAAAAAGGTCGACGAGGTGCTCGCGCGCGAACGCGAGGTGGTGGAGGACTTGATTCTGCGCTCGGTGGCGGTGAAGGGCCATATCGTTGAGCAGGACTTCACCGAGCGCGGTGGGCGCGAGTGGTTGAACCTCGGCCATACCTTTGCGCACGCGCTGGAGTCGGTGACGGGTTTTGAGGGTTGGACGCACGGCGAAGCCGTTGCGTGGGGAATTGTGCAGGCGCTGCGCTGCGGCGAAGCGGCCGGCATCACCGACCCGGACTACGCCGCAACCGCATCCGAGCTCTTTCGACAATACGGGTTTCGGTGCGAGATCGACACCATCGCGGTCGACGCCTTGATCGACGCGATGCAGCGCGACAAAAAAAATCGCGGTGGGCGTGTACGCTACGTCTTACAGCGGCGCCCGGGCGAGACCGAGCTGCGCGAACTGAGTTCGGAGCTGGTCCGCGGTGTTCTGAGCCGCAACCTTTCGTAATCCCTTGATCTGGAGTCTCCACGCCGCACGCCGCGCAACGGAATGCGGCTCGGCGTTTCACCGAAGAAGCACCGCTGCGCCGGTGATACCGGAATCCGCGGTTGCTCGGCCTCGAATTCTGCCGTACACTGATTCGTAATAACCCAACACTAGCATGTCCAGGTGAGGGAGGGACAGTAATGGCACTACAACTCAGCGATCTCGGAAAAGCAGTTCTCGATACCCAGTACGCCGTACGCGGGCCGATCGTGGCGCGCGCGCAGGAGCTCGAGCGGGAAGGACGGGAGATCGTTTTCTGCAACATCGGAAACCCCCAGGCGCTCAAGCAGAAGCCGATTACCTATCTGCGCCAGGTTCTGGCGCTGTGCGAGTATCCGGAACTCATCGAGAGCGCCGAGTCGCTCTTTCCTTCGGATGTACGCGATACCGCCCAAGCGCTGTTGAAGGGGTCGAAGCACGGACTCGGTGCGTATTCCGAGAGTAAAGGCGTACGCATGATCCGTGAGGCGGTAGCGGAGTTCATTCACGATCGCGACGGCATCGAGGCCGATCCGGAAAAGATCTTTCTGACCGACGGTGCGAGCAAGGGCGTACAGTCGGCTTTGCAGGTGCTGATCTCCGGCCCGAGCGACGGGGTGATGATTCCGATACCGCAGTACCCGTTGTACTCGGCTACCATTACGCTACTCGAGGGTCGGCAAGTGCCGTACTACATGGACGAAGAGCACGACTGGCGTCTCTCGCGCGAGATGCTCGAGGACGCGATTCAGAAAGCGAAGCAGGACGGCACAAACGTCAAAGGGATCGTGGTTACCAACCCTGGCAACCCAACCGGCTCGGTCTTCGACCGTGAAAACGTGGAGATGATCATTGAGTTCGCGCGCCGGCACGGACTCACGATTCTGGCCGACGAGGTCTACCAAGAAAACGTCTATCTTGCCGGCGGCGAGTTCGTATCGTTTGCGAAGGTACTCGTTGAAACGCAGAACAGCGAGGTGAGCTTGTTCAGCTTCCACTCGTGCTCGAAGGGCTTTCTCGGAGAGTGCGGGCATCGCGGCGGATACTTCGAGGTTCGTAACATTCCCGACGACGTGATAGCGCAGATCTTAAAGCTGCAATCGGTGAACCTCTGCTCGAACCTGCCGGGGCAGGTGGCTACCTACTGCATGGTGCGCCCGCCGCGTCCCGGGGAGGAGAGTTATGATCTGTATATCCGTGAGCGTGACGGTATCCTCAACGCCTTGAAGGAGCGAGCCGGGATCATCGCGGAAGGCTTGAACGCGATTCCGGGTATCACCTGCAACACCGTCGCCGGCGCGATGTACGCGTTCCCGAAGATCACGCTCCCGGACGGCAAAACCGACGGCGAGTACTGCATGGCGCTGCTCGAGGAAACCGGCGTATGCGTTGTACCGGGCTCGGGGTTCGGGCAGATGCCCGGAACCGCCCATTTCCGAACTACGCTGCTGCCGCCCACCGAGAAGCTCAAGGAAGTGGTCGACAAGATCGCGGCGTTTCACGCCTCGTATCGCTGATATCTCACAACGCCGAGGATCCGCAACGCCGACCCGACGAGCGGCGCGCGTTGCGGCCGTTCGGCGCGTTGCCGCGGCGTGGGCTACACCGACGCCGCGGTTCTTTGCTTACTCGTTCTCGTCGCTACTCGGGGTATGGTGAGCAAGGTCTTGCAGGCGGCTTTGCAGCTCGTGTTCGTGATCGCGCTTCGAGACCTGAAACAGCTCTCGCAGCCCGCTTGCGCTTTTGAACAGCACACGCCGGTACTCCACGGTGGGGATCTGCGGGTTGTGTTTGTAGCGGCGGTCGGCACGGCCCGACTTCGTTTCGTGCAACCAGCGCCACTCCACGACCTCTGCGTCGCCGGGCACCGACTCTTGTTCGGCCTCGCGCGTGACGAACTCCTCTACCTCGAGCTCGTGGTAGCTTACCGCGCCGATGTCTTTTGCGTCGCTCACGAATACTAGGTCCGGCATGAAGTACAGTGTCTGAGCCCCTGCCGGCAGCGTAGGAACATCAATATTGGTGTTGAGAAACGGCGGGGTCCGGTAGCGAAGCTCTACCGGCGTGCGCGTGTAGCGGCCTCCCTCAGGAGTGTCGGCGTTCGGGATGTGCCAGAGCCGCTCGCAGTTGCCGAGCTCGTCGAGCGCCTGATACCAGGCCTCGAGCGTCTGCTGCAGCTCGGGCTCGAGCTCGTAGAACAGAACGGTCTTTCGTCTCTTGCGGTCGATCGGTATTGCGAATCCGAGCCCTACCAACAGGATTAGGCTCTGCGGCACGCCCGCGGCTATCGCCGGCACAAGCGCGGCGGCGGTTACGCAGAGTGTCGCGAGCGGGAAGCGGCGGCGGTTTCGCCGAATGTCCTCCAGAAGCTCCTCCGAGCTCGAGTCTTGAATCAGCGTGGCCGAGGCGCTTTCGATCTCGGGGAGCTGCAGCTCGGGTTGCTCGTAGAGCCGGCCCGAGTGCGGGGCGCCGCGCGAGGATCCGCCGGGGGCGCGGTCCTCGGGGGCGCGGCGGCCGGCCGAGGGGAGTGTCTTGCGATAGTACACCCCGTGGCGCCCGGCGTGCACATAGCGCCCGCGCGGCCCCACGCCGAAGCGCATTCCGGTTACCCCTACCGAGAGGCCCACCCCGCTTTTCGAGAGATTGAAGCGCAGCGGGCCGACCCGCAGCGCTTTGCGTAGAAACAGTCCCATACCTGATTGTCGTTGTAACACGAGCACAAGCCCGGCGCAAGCGCCCCGGCGGCCGTCGGAGGCGGTCGGTGGCCGTCGGCGCCGCGCCCGGTTAGCCGTCCGTAATACTCCAAAATCCCGGTAAAATCCCTCACCCCACGAACTCGCCTCCCATGGTACACTCCAACCGACGCCGTGCTTCCGTTCGGGAGTACGCGAAAAGGTAGTTCGAATGCCGAGAAACGTACGAGGCCGCGGCGCGGCCCTGCTT
>PUOW01000149.1 GCA_003552185.1 Spirochaetaceae bacterium | reverse complement strand
TATATTATATACCATTTTTTAATTATTGTAAAATTCTTCACTAGTCACAGACTCAACTAGTACTGTAAACAGCTCCTTAAACCAAGGGGCAGCCTCCTTTTTATCCAACTCAAAGTGGTCTATATAAATGTTCAGCAAGTTGGCTACCATCCCTAGAAGCAGATCTAAGAACTCATTGTTAGATATACTCCCTTGGACAAACATGTTTCCTTTATCCTTCATTACCCCCACACCCATTAGTTTTTCTACGATGAACGTCTTTCCGTCATACTCCTCGGAGTTTAGGGTTACCCCCGCTGAATCCTTAGGCATTCTCTGTGAATTCTCCAGAAGCGACTTTAATATCTTATTATTTTGTAATGCACTTTCTGCTACCTGAGATAGCTCGTTGTACTCTTCCTCGTCCATCACCATAATAATTCGTTCTTTCATTTACAACCCCCCCTTCCATATTGTGGTTCTCTTATATGATGATTGTCCTGATAATAGGTACACGGAACCGAAATATCAGCTTCAATTTCCTCCACCACAGGGATATGGTCATGTGAAACATCCCCTAATAATTCTTCAAGTTTTCCTCTCAGGTGGTCCATATCCCCGTAGTGTCTACATACCGGCATTATTTTACAATTCTTGCAATCGATTACTACCCCCATTATTTCACCTCCAATTCATCCATAATCATATCGAGCATAGCTCGTACGTCGCTCAAGCTTTCCTGAGGTATTACTAAGCCTTTCTTTGTAGGCCTTTCATTACCGTCCTTATCAGTAAACCATTGCCTTACTTCCCCGAATTTCTCTCCATTCCTTTCCACAATCCTGGCGATGTAAAAAGAGTTGCCTCCTTTATCCACACGCTCTATCTCTTTCTCGTTGTCCCAGAATTTCTTTTCGGTCATCCTTATTCCTCCCTTTTAAGGTTTGGGTAATAATCTTCTTCGTCAAGAACAACCTTAAAACAGTTTTTCTCTTTAGCTTCAATAATTTCCATACCAAAAATTCTCTTCCTTTCTAAGCTGTCTACTTCTACTCGTCTTATAGGGTACATTTCGAAGCGGTCGTATGCGGCTTTAATTAGTTCTTCAAATTCTTCATACCCCAAGATAACTAATAAGTTACAATGAGGTCCCATCCTTATCATCCAAGTTCTTAACCGCATGAGAATCTTTTCTATTATGTTTCCTTCTTCCACTCGTCACCACCCTCTTCAAGTAAGAAAGGGAGCCCCGTTTAAGAAGCCCCCTTTCAACTACTTCTACTTAAGTTTTTAATCCTCAGACCTTACTTCTTTCCAGGCCTTACGGATCTTGGCCAATTCTTTGGAATTGGAAGCCCATTCATACTTAGCTTTAGGGCCAAATCCAGCTTCGCCGGTAGGCGGTGCCTTAATACCGAGGCTGCGAATAAAAGCCCGGATGTCCTTAGCTTCTACTCCGAATTCTTCCGCCAAGTCTTTAATGGTTACCATCTTGCTTTCATCATTTTTCTTGGCTTTGCCTTTCTTCGGAGTTTCTTCTTGGACTTCCTCTTCATTCGCTTCAACCTCTTTTACTTCTTGTTTCTTCTTACCCTTAGCCATGTTAGTTAACCTCCTTTCTTAATTAATTTATCTTTGGTTATATTATATACCAAAGAATGTTTCTTGTAAATGGTCAAGATTCTAGGAAATTCTTTACTCGTTTAACAAGTTTTCAACAATCTCTTCGATAGAGATGTCGTCAGAAGTATAAGACTTCTCTACACTCTCTACCATCTGTTTAACTATCTCCTGCTCCACTTCATACGTCACCTCATCTACTAAGCGACCCAATGCGAGACTCTGTACTACCTGTTCCGCGATGTCGTCCGGGCTAATCCGGTTTCTAATTTCCTCAGTTACCACTTCTTGCAAAGCCTCATCGACACTAACCATAATCTTTTGTTCCAGCGGGGATACCATCTTATTGCACCTCCTTTCCGCTTCCTGTGCTTGTACAGGCGTATTAAGTACCCACTCCTCCAACTCTGGTTTAGACATATCGTCTAATCTTTTAGGCCTATTATCCACAGTTTCACCTCCTTTCTAACCATGTTCACGGAGTATTCCTACTACTTTCAATCCTAACACTTCTTCCACGTCTTTCATAGTATCAAATACCGCTGACCTTAGCTTATGGTTCTTGTCGTAAAAACCTTTAGCTACTACAGACTTACCCGAAAGGAAAACATCATCACACTCTTTACTTCTGATGATAGCCATCAAACCTTTCCTCTGCCCGGTAGTTAAAGGCTCCTCTTCCTCTTCTTCTACATCTATTTGTCCAAAACTCTCTTCTGCTTCCGTAAACATAGCAGACACTTCTTCCTCCCGGGTCATCTTATAATCTATCCTACCCAGAATACGCTTTAACACCTTAACTTCTTCTTCGGTTAAATCAATGTTCACTTTCAAAAGATTTCACCTTCTTTTTAATGTTTTGTTCCGCTTGTTCAACGTCAGCTTTAAAGTTTTTCGAGTATACTTCGTCTATACAAGCCTTCATCAAAACCAGATCCCACAACCTGTAAGTTCCGACCAACCCAGAAGCGTATCCATCTTCTCCTGCATTCCCGCAAAACAGTATACAGTCAAACTCCTGGCTCATCTCTTTCTGCTGTTCCTCGTTATATACCAAGTAACCTTTAGTTTTCCCATTAATTTTCCTCCTCCCATTTAATTCTAGAGTCTAACAGGAACTTTAATACTGTTCCCGGATAACCGCAATTCAAACATTCAACTTCAACTAAAAACCGGTTGACCACCATCACCTTCCATATCATCTTTCCACAGAAACATGAAGGTCCATTTAAAACCTTCAATTCTACACCCCCTTTAAGGGACAACATAATCCACGATTACTGCTGTGTTGTTACCTTAACCGTATTATTTACTATACTATCACCTCCTTTATAATATAATATAATGTCGTTTGATTATATTATATACCATTTTTTAACTTTTGTAAACGCTTCGTTTAAAATTTTTCTCAACCCCTTCAAACCCCAATAGATAGTGTGCAAGACTACGAACAACCACACCAACAAGATAGTGCCCAACACTGTTTTCGGAACCAACAAATCCGACGAGATCCAAGCCTCTGCTAATTCTTTTAACTCAGCCAATTAATACTACCCCCTTATTCTATTAAACCCTTAGCTCTACGGTAAGCTTCAGCCTTAACCACTAAATCTAAATAAGCATAGACTTCTTCGGCTTTTTGTGGCTCTAACCTAAAGTCTGATAACCATTCCATAAACTCCTCACCGGAACCATTGCCCCAACCTAATAGTTGTTCGACTACCTCTGTAATAGTCCAACCCTGTTCCCATAAATCCTGTTTCATTTCAAATCCCTCCATTCTATAGGTCCAAAGTTTTTAGCACCTACTATATCTACTTCCTCGAGGTCTTGGTCCTCTAAGTAGACTATATAGGCTCGTTCCTTTTCCCTTTGCTTTACGAATACCAGCCAGACCCAGCTTACTGCCGGGTCAGGTATGGAGCAATACTGTTCAACTTCAATATCCTCCTGCATTTCATTGACGAATCTAGCCGCCTCCAATGCGGTGTCTCTCATTACTCAACCTCCTTCCATCAATCCTCAGAAATTACCCTTAACCCAACTAAAATTGTTTCACACTTCGGACACCTATCACTTAAATTACCTGACACCACCTCTGTAATTTCTCGAATATAATTATATTTTACAGGTGGAATCCACATACGCCGTGCCTCGCTACACTGTCCTGTTCCTACAAAAAGTGACTCTCCACAATTACATTTAATCACTCCTCCCATCACTCAACCCTCCTTATCCTTCAAACTTTTCCTTCAACTCCTCATACTCCCGGCGTTCACGAGCCTCGAGTGTAGATTCCAGGTCAATCTCTTCCACACTATTTACTCGTTGGCCTATACCCAAGCCAAAATCATAGACCCATATTATGAACTCATCGCGGTTTCCAGGACTACCCAACTCTATTCTTACAAACCTATGCTTTCCTTTCCGTTGCCACTCGTAGAACTGGTTCAAGTCCATCATTACACATCCTTCAGTTTTTCTATTTTACCATTCCTAATGCCAGTCATACTGTGAAGTTCGTATTCGATCTCCGCTAGCCGCTCGTATATCCTGTACCTAGGTAAATGGTTATTCATGGCAAGACCCCTAAGCTCGTCATGTAAGTCGCTTTTCTCCCGGTTCAGGTTCTCTATCTCCTCTTCAGCTTCTTGCGTCTCCATGCATATCTCAATAGCTTTAAGTATTTCGTGGAAGTGGATTAGACCAGAAGGAGAACTATCTTTTCTACGATGTGCCCAAGTCCTCAACCTCTCTAACGACATTTTTTCACCTCCTCTTCTCCAGGCTCCAAGCCGCAGCGAGGGCATCCATGTTCTCCTCGCTCATCTTCCGGTTCGCGGAATTCCTTACCGCATCTTGAACATTTTGCCATTTTCTCACCTCCTTTGTCTTTCAACTAACGCATCCCAAATGAACACGAATAAAAACCCAACCACAAAACCAGCTAGAAAATCCAATGCATTACCCTCCTAACCATTGTTGTCTTACCACTATTTTCTTGAACCCAGCCTTAAATTCTTCAGCTAAAGGTGTATATTCAGTATGATCCTTAAGATACTGGTACATCGAAGCAGCGCATCTTAATTGTATAGACATATATTCCATAATCGCTATATCTTCTAGAGCAAATTCAGCTATGTTTCCGGGAGAGTTATCAGTCATATCCTCCTCCAACCATTCTTCCCAGTTCTCCGCAACTTCACCGGGATAACGAGAGTCCGCCTCAGATTCTGGAAGCTCATCCAGTTCCTTGTCAATCCATTCATATATCCTCATCTTGTCATCTCCCTTCGTATAAAATGAGGCGCAGCGATTAGCTGCACCCCATCGAGCATTGACCAGTTGTGGTCATAATAACCCTACACCTGGGGCATATACCCCGGCTCCACATCTTCTCTTCTTCTTCCTTAAGTTTCTCATCCTGCATCCGAATAGCAATCATCTTCTTCCTCTTCTGAGCTTTCAGCTCTTCCGGTGTTAGTACCTCTTCGTCTGGAAGCATCCGTTCCTTAAGCTTCCTTCTGTTGGCTTTTGCGGTACTCATCCTTTCACCTCCTTAGAAGTTGTTCTTACCGCCCATTTCATGGTCAGCTAGTTCCTGCATGATATCGTCCGTCTCATCCAGTTGTCCAATTTCACACTTACACTGGTAAGTTCTAGGGCTTCCATCCATATCAACCGGAATATCTACCAACCCTGTGTCATTACATATCTTGCATTTAATCATTACCTTTACACCTCCTTTATATTTTTAATCCCAACATTCTTTCCGAATCCTCCGAATCTCTAATACTATAGTCCACACTCTCTCCAATAACTTCCACGTCTTGGCTCCGGTTGTTCTTGATGCTGTAATCCCTTCCCCGTCTCTCTAGCTCCGATATAACCTTCCTTCTCTGTTCTTCGGTTAACATCTTTACACCTCCTCCCAGTCTGCCTTTTCTAAGTCACGGTTTAATTCCTTAACCTTTATTTCTAAGTCAGCTATCTCTTCCTCTATCATAGCTAGCTTAGTATGCTGTTCAGCTCTCCAATAGTGATCCTCATCTACGTCTAAATCCTTTTCCAAGTCCTTCCATATAGACGACCTCATCATTATCTGTGTATTCAAATCTTTCCTCAACTGTTCTCTTACTTCCACTTTTTCTACTATACCCACCACCTCTTGGAAGGTCCTACTCCTGTTTGTAGGCATATCACACCGTTCTTCCTCTTCTTTAGTTTTCTTGTTCAACCAACTCAGTAACTGCTTACCGCTAATATACATTATTTCACCTCCTTTCCTTAACCATGCGGTAATACCATTAACCTATGTTCTAACTCCCATTTCTCCAACCCCAGTTCGTCTAATATAGGCTGGAATACCTTAACCACGTTTTCCCATCCTTTAGGTTTCTTCTCTGGACTGTAGACCTCAATCCTGCTCCTTTCTCTAATCCTCAAATCCTTACGCTTAGCTTCCAAAGCCAGCAATACCTTTTCCTTCTCCGTCAACGATAGCCTAACCCTCTTGCTCCCATCTCCGGTTGATAACTCAGCGTTGATTGAATTGTCCCCGAATTGGGAAAAATACACCACCACATCGTCGTCATAAATCACATCCTTCGTCCATTGCCTGGTCGCGTGCTTGATTTTGCTTTGCTTTTTTACCATTCTCTTTCACCTCCTCCCTTATTTTTTTATTTTTTTATTTAATTTAATTATATCACATACATAACACCCTTGTAAACGGTCTAATTCTTACCCTCAAACACTTCTTATAATTACCCCTTAGAGTATATTGAGGTGAATTTTAGCCATGGACAATTTAACCATAATATGGTATAATATATACATAAAATTCAAAAGGAGGTATCCATACTATGATTACCATTTACGCAATAGTCAAACGCAACAAACGAGAGTCTTGGCACAACGGCTTCCGAGACGAAGAGGAACTTAAACAATTCGTCACAGATGCTAAACAACTCTACCCCGACTCCAAGATATATCTAGCAGAACACTTACATCCCTTACCAGTAGATCCCACAAAACTTAAACCTCAAATAAAAGGCACCGTGTTATGGTGTCCTTATTGTGGTGAATGGAGACGCTTTTTCAAGAGTCGCAAAATATCCAAAACCACACAATATTGCACAGTAT
>PUOW01000418.1 GCA_003552185.1 Spirochaetaceae bacterium | reverse complement strand
TGAACTACTCATCGTTGGATCCTGCCCGCGGAGTTCGGAAGCACCTTGCTGTTCACAATCTTTGTTTGAATACAGCAATACGGTGTTTTGACTGATCAAAATATACTCCATGCCGGGTGCGTCGTCAAGGGCCCACAGCCGTTGACGCAGCCGTTGACGCAGCCGTTGACAACCGCGGCCGATCGGCCGTAGCGTACACGCAGTATGCAACATCACGAGTATGAACTCCGCCTGACTCCCGGCATGCTCGACAGTCATCTCCACCTGTCGGAGATCGAGCGCAAAGGGTTGGATCCCCTCGCGGTGCTGGATGCGTGCTTCTCGGCCGGCTTGGACCATGCCCTTGATATCGGGATCACGACCGAAGACTTCGAGACCCGGCGCGCGCGCGTGCAAAACAGACCGAAGCTCCGCCTTACAGCCGGTCTGCACCCCGTCACCTCCGGCAGGGAGGATCTCGATACATTGCTTGCGACGCTCGAGCTCCTGCTGAGCGAACCGGAGGTGGCCGCGCTCGGCGAGACCGGCGTCGACTGCTTTCGCATGTACGCACCGCTTGAACGTCAGCGCTGGTTGTTTCTCAAACAGCTGCGCCTCGCGCAGGCGCACTCGCTTCCGGTGGTGGTACACAACCGCGACGCCGACGACGAGATCCTCGCGGTGCTCAACGAGCTTGCCTCAGACTCGATCCACGGCATCATGCACTGCTTCTCGAGCGGCCCTGAGTTTGCAGCCGAGGTGGTGGCACGCGGGTTCTACGTATCGTTCGCCGGAAACCTTACCTACAAGAAGGCCGATGAGCTCCGGAAGGCGGCGCGCGCCGTCCCGGCCGAGCGGATTCTGGTTGAGACCGATGCCCCCTACCTCGCCCCGATGCCGCGACGAGGGCGCACCAACCACCCGGGACTTATCGGGTATACCTACGCGGCCCTTGCGGAGCTGCGCGGGCTGTCGGAGGAGTATCTGATCGCGCAGGTTCGCGAGAACTATCGCGCGCTGCTCGGCTCGTAAGCTCGTAAGCCTGTAAGCCTGTAAGCCTGCGGGCCCGTACGCGCGTCACCGACGCGTTCACGCGTTTAACGGCAGACGCAAGGTGACGGCGGTGCCTTTGTTCGGTTCGCTCTCGATCGCGACGGTGCCTCCGTGCGCCTCGGCGACCGTGCGCACCACAACCATGCCGAGGCCGGTTCCACCGGTGTGCGCGGTACTATAAAACGGCTCGAACGCACGCGCGAGCACTTCCTCGCTCATGCCGTATCCGGTGTCGCGCACCGTGATGCAGAGCAGCTCGCCCGACGCCTCTGCGCTCAGAAACACCTCACCGCCGTTCGGCATCGCTTTGCGCGCGTTATCGAGCAGGTTCCAAAGCACACGCAGCATTCGCCGTTGGTCGAGTAACACAGAGCCCGAGACCTCGTTTCGCATCTCGAGCGTGGTTTTGCGTTCGGTGTCGCTTCCCTCGTACCAAGAGCGCACCGTAGAAAACAACTCATCGAGCTGAACCGCCTGCAACTCGAGCCTGATCTCGCCCCGCGAGTAGTCCAGCAACTCGCTCGTTAGCTCGTCGAGCCGGTTCGCCTCTTTCACAATCTTATCGGCGTAGCGGCTCACCCGCCCACCGTCTTGATAGCTGTGTTGAATCAACTCCGCGTACCCGCGAAGCACCGACAGCGGATTGCGTAGGTCGTGCAACAGCATGCCGGAGAACTTCCCCAAGTTCGAGAGACGCTCGGCGCGCAACAGCTCATGCTGCGTGGCCTCGAGACGCCGATACGCCTGCTCGAGCTTCCGATTCCTGCTCTTTAAGTCTTCGAGGTAGTGGCGGTTGCTTTCGCGGACGATCGCAGCCAGCGAACGCAGCAGCGAGCGGCCCACCGACGGAGACGCGTTCAGCACCTCGTCGAGGCGTTCGCGCGTGAGGTACAGCGCCCGGACGTTTCCGCGCGCAATTGCGGTTGCGCTGCGCGGCAACTCATCGACCAACGCCATCTCACCGAACATCTCGCCGGGTTGTTGTATCGTCAGCAACTGCTCCCCGAGTTGTTCCTCGTGTTTCCAGATCTCTACTTCACCGGAAAGAATAATATAGAACCGCTCGCCACGGTCTCCTTCGCGAAAAATGAGCTCTTGGGGAGCAAACAACTGCTCCCGGCAGCGCTCGGCCACAAGCTTCAGATCGGCGTCGCCCAGGTCTTGCAGAAAATAGACTGCACGCAGTAGGTCTCGGTACTCCTCGACAAAGTTGTCCGGCATACGAACCTCCAGTCCTACGGACAAAAAAAACCCGTCGCCGGTACGTAGGTGACGGGTTCAACGAGCCTTGATCGCGGTCGATTCGTATCGAATACTTGGGCAACCCCTTAGGCAAGAGCTGCGGTGCGGATGCGGCCGCTCAGCACCGGGTGCGCGTCATCCCCCAGAGCGGAATGAGCGCCACCTTTACCACGAGTCGACCATATCGTCCGGATCCCGCACCTCTTCGGCAAACAGGTCGGTCACCACACGCATATCGTCGAAGTACACGTAGTAGGATCCGAAAGTCTGCATCAAGGCCGGCTGTATCAGAAACCCGACGAACTCAATACCCCGGTCGCCGCCGATATACATGTCTTCCTGTGGGATGCTCGGCGGTATCGCAACCTCCATCTGCTGCCAGCCGGAGAAGTTCATCTCTCCCATCGGCAACACAACGAGGTTCCCGAAGTAGTCGTTGAGCACTACGCTGAGGCGGTGATTCCGGTTTCGCCCAACCACCCAGACCGAGAGCGTCTTCGAGACGCCGGGAATCGGAATCGGGCGCTCGGCTTCTATGAAGATGTTGGTCGCTCTCCGTCGAAAGAACTCGGCCTTTACACCGAGCACATAGCGGTCTTGCTCATCGATACCTGCCTCAACCTCGGCCTCAATGGGTTCGGCGTCCATCGGACCGCCCTCCAGCCGACGATACGTGATCACGCCGCTGTCGAGCGACATCGAGACGCGCCAAAAGCCGGGGTCTTCAAAGCGGCTCACCGAAACTTCCTGTAACCGCTGTTGCGCCGCATCGACCCCAAGCTGACCGGGATCGATCTCTTGCGGTTGCGCAACGAGCACCGCGGGAGTTAGCAGCATCACCAGTACGGCAGTATAGCACAGCTTCTTCATCACCCTCACTCCTTACATCCCGTCGTCCCAGATCTCGCGGATGAAATCCGGATCGGCGAGATCCTCGCCGTCGAACGGCTGCTCAAACAAGTCGGTCCGAACCTTGAGCTCGTCGATATAGACGAAGAACTCGTCCACACGCTCCCCGGGCCGCGTCCACAGCACGAGCTTCACGAGCTCCAGCCCCCGACGCTCCGGTACATACTCCACCGTTTGCGGAATCCAGCTCGGGATCCGGATGCTGAGATTGTGCCAGCCACGATAGTTGATATCGCCGAGACGCAGAGTGTGGATGATCCCGCGATGATCGCGGAAATGCGCATCCATGTAGTAGTCACGCATTGAACCCCAGACCCAGAGATCCATTTCGTCGGCCAGTCCCGGAATCGGGATGGGACTCGGCTCGAGCTCGCCGTTGTCGTCGTTCATCGCGGCCGGGATAATCTCGAGATAGTTATACCCGCGCCGATTGAACGCAGCATTTATTCCAAGCGAGCGCAGGGTTCGGTCTTCCGGCTCGGTTCGATACAACGCCTGCGGCCACGCGCGAACATGCGTCCACTGCGGGTAGTCGTCGGCGATGAACTTGCTGCCTCGAACAATCCAGCGGCTCTCGTCGGGGTCGTTGAAGTCCTCAATTACCACCGTCTGGATATTGCGAACCGTGTTCTGCGCGAATGCCGGAGCCGCAAGTAACAGCACCACAACAGCTAGGCATACCGCGAGCAGGCTGCGCTTTTTCATGTGAATCTCCTTAACCTCATACACTAACTACGCGCTTCTCGCTTTACGAAATTATATGGTCGGCCCATCCCTTTGTCAAATGACGAGGTCAAATGACGGACCCAAAACTCTCTAGTTCCGATTCTCGGTTGATTGGGGACCGCAATTGAGTCGTGGTCGGCGGAAATCGGCGGTTGCTCGCAAGATTTCGAAGCCGGGCTTCGCAGGAGCGCCGTGGTCATGCGGCGGACCCGCGCGGTAGCGCTCGTAGGATAAAACGCAGGTACACCACCACCGCCGCCACGAACAACCCCACCGTCGCGATCACCGCCCATTGCCGAAACCCAACTCGGTGTAGGAGCGGGATTGTGCCGAGCAGAAACGGCAACGCGAGGTTCGCGAGGATCATCGCGGCCTTTACGAGGCCCAACTCCCGCAGCGCAGCGATCAGCGCAAACGGCGCGAGCAGCAGGATCACGATCCGGCCGGCCGGCATCAGAAACAAGACGTACGGGTCGGTGCGCCCGATGTTCACGACCGCATCGAGAATGCCGAACGCCATGTAGAACCCGCAGAAGAACGACAGCACCGCGGTTGTGGCCGCGCCGAGATCGCTTCGCACGCCGCCTCGCGTGACCAGCAGGGCCCCCGCAACCGCCGCCGCAAACGGCAGAGCCTGGCGCAATAAGGTATAGCGCAGATACAACGGCCCGGCATTGAACTGATTCGGAACAATGCGCTCCAGAACCAGGATCGCAACCAGAACCGGTATGAACAGCAGTACACCTTTCACGAACGGGATCAAGGTGACCTGCGCCGGTTGGTTTGTTTGCCCGGTCAAACTGAGCAGCAGGAGGTAGGTAATCGGAACTGATACCAACAGAAACAGAAACATACGACTCGTCCTACGATGATGTACGGATAGGCCCGCGGCTCGAGATCTCGGCCGCCGTGAGCGCTCACGCTACCACGAACCAAGCAGCAGCATCAAGTTATCGACAGGCGTGTTATCGACAGGCGTGTTATTGACAGGCGTCCGGATCGCGCCTAGGATCATCGCACGTATGCATGGCGACGGACGTAAGCCTAACCACACAGCCTCGGCCGAACGCCCCGGAAGTATCGGGGTCGTCTCGCCGCGTGAATACACCTTCGGTGCCCCGGGCGCAGGAATTCTGCTGGAAAACGGTGCCGAGTTCGGGCCCATAACCGTGCGGTACGAGCTGTACGGTCGGCTGAACGCTGACCGCAGCAACGCGATTCTCGTCACGCACGCGTTCTCGGGAGACGCACACGCCGCCGGATACCATAGCCCAAGCGACCACCACGCCGGATGGTGGGACAGCATGATTGGCCCCGGCAAAGCGTTCGACACCGACCGCTACTGCGTGATCTGTTCCAACGTACTCGGAGGTTGCCGGGGCACAACCGGCCCGGGTTCCATCAATCCCGAGACCGGCAAGCCCTACGGCTTGAGCTTCCCGGTTATCACGATAGACGATATGGTGAAGGTGCAACTCGCGCTGATCGATCACCTCGGGATCGAGCAGCTGCACGCGGTCGCCGGAGGCTCGATGGGCGGCATGCAGGCGCTCGAGTGGGCGGTTCGCTACCCCGAGCGCATGCGCTCGGTCATCATCATGGCCGCCACCTCTCGCCTCTCGGCACAGGCAATCGCGTTTAACGCGGTCGGGCGCAACGCCATTATATCCGACGAGTTCTGGAACGGCGGCGATTACTACGACGGCCCTCCCCCTGCCCGCGGGCTCGCGATCGCGCGCATGGTAGGCCACATCACCTATCTCTCGGAACAGGCGATGGGCATGAAGTTCGGCCGCCGGCTGCAAGAGCGCGCGAGCTTCGGGTTCGACTTCGAGGATCAGTTTCAGGTCGAGAGCTACCTCGAGCACCAAGGCGGCAAGTTCGTCGACCGCTTCGACGCCAATAGTTACATATATTTGAGCAAAGCGATGGACTACTACGACCTCGGAGGACGTTTCAACGGCCTCGAGCACGCCGTAGCCGGTTGCCGCAGCAAGTTTCTGGTGGTTTCGTTCAGCTCCGACTGGCTCTACCCCCCGTATCAATCAAAGGAGATCGTGTTCGCGATGATGAGACAAGGCATCGATGTCTCGTATGTTGAACTCGAGAGCCCGTATGGCCACGACTCGTTTTTCCTCGAGATCGAACGCCAAACGCCGCTGGTGGCCTCGTTCCTGGAAGGTCTCAATGAGTAACAACGGCACTCTGCGAACTCGCCAACATTTCAGCTACGAAGAGATACTCTCGCTCATTGAGCCGGGCAGTACCGTGTTGGATCTCGGGTGCGGCTCAGGTGAGTTGCTCGACCGGCTGATCCGCGAGCGTGAGGTTCGGGGGCGCGGGGTCGATATCGAGGAGACCATGATTCGCACCTGCATCGCGCGGGGGCTGTCGGTATTCCAGGGCGATCTCGATGAGGGTTTGAAGGACTACCTCACCAATAGCTACGACTACGTTATCCTGAATCACACACTCCAAGTCGTTCACCGTCCCGACCTGCTGCTCCAGGAAATGCTGCGCGTCGGACGCTTCGGCATCGTCAACTTCCCTAACTTCGCGCATATCGTGAACCGCGTGCAGCTTGCGCTCGGCGGGCGCATGCCGGTCAATCGCCGGATTCCTTACGAATGGTACGACACGCCCAACATCCATTTCTGTACGCGCAAGGATTTTCGTGTGCTGTGCCGCGAGATGGGATACGAGATTATCCGGATCATCGACACGCGCAACGGAAAGCGGCGCCTGCCGATCCTGCCGAATGTCTTTTCAACCGAGGTCTGCTTTTTGCTGCGCGGAACATCGTGAGCCCGTGGGCCGCGCGGCGCCGAGCCGCGGGACATGCGTGCTGATCCACGATCACATCTGCTCGAGGTCGAGACGCGATCGCACCCACCAAAGCTGCTTGCGCTTATCCTCCGCCAAGCGCCTCAAGGCGTGCTGCGGGGCACGCTCCGACACAACCGAGGAGAGCCGGTCATAGAGCACCGCAACGTTTTCTTCACGCTCGCAGATCATCGCGAGGAAATCGGTGTACTCCATTCCGGCGTCCACCACCTGCGCGATACGGAGGTCGTCGACCTCGAGCGCGGCCGCCTTTTCGGGGTCGGCAATCGCGTCGAGATCGTAGCGTTGCTCGAACCCGGCAAGATCCGCCAGCCGCGTCCGGCCGCTCTCGATCAGCGCGTCGAGCATACGCTGAAGACTATGGTGCTCGCTTATCGCTTGATAGATCTCGTAGGTATTGATACTCTCGCCTTCGAGCGTTTTTGCGAGCTCAATTCCTTCACGAACCGTACTCATCGGGGGAACCCTCAGTGGACGCCGGAAGATTTGCAATCGGCTATGTGTTTGCACGCTCGGAAAATTAGCGTTTAGCCCTTTGACTCTTTCAGAGCGTGGTGATAGAGTGTACGCTCTAAAACCTACACGTTAGGGTTGAACTGTTCAAGGAGGGCCATTGTCCGGTAAAGAACTGCGCGCAAACGAACGGATCCGTGTGCGTGAGGTGCGGCTAATTGACGACGAAGGTGGGCAGCGTGGCATCGTGCCGACCGTTGAAGCGCTAAACCTTGCTCGCGAAAAAGGTTTGGATCTCGTTGAGGTTGCCCCGAACTCGAATCCACCGGTTTGCAAGCTCATAGATTACGGTAAGTACAAGTTCGAGCAAGAAAAGAAGCAGCGAGAATCGCGCAAAAGGCAAAAGCAACTGAAGCTCAAAGAGGTGCGAATGCAGCCCAAGATCGAAGACCACGATCTTGAGTTCAAGACCAAAAACATTCGCAAGTTTCTCGATGAAGGGCAGAAGGTGAAGGTCACTATTCGGTTTCGCGGCCGCGAGCTCGCGCACACCGAGCTCGGGCGCGACGTACTGAACAAGATTCTCGAGCTGCTCGGAGACGATTGCCACGTAGACAAGGCTCCTGCGATGGAGGGGCGGTTTATGTCGATGATCGTCAGCTCTTCCGGAAAGAAACAGGCGCAGGCGCAGCCTGAAGCGCAGTCGTCCTGACGTACGGAACCAACTACGGTCATAACTACTCATATTAGAGAGGGAGTGAATATATGCCCAAGCAGAAGACCCGCAGAAGCGCCGCTAAGCGCTATAGCGTTACCGGAAGCGGAAAAGTCAAGTATAAGCAGCAAGGGCTGCGTCATATTCTGACCAAGAAATCGGCGAAGCGAAAGCGCAAGCTGCGCAAGAACGGAATCTTGAGCCCGGCGGAAACGCAGCGAGCTAAGCGTCTGCTTCCATACGGCTAACCGACTCACCTTCCCAAGGAGCAGATAGAATGCCACGAGCAGTAGACGGCACACGACGAAAAGATCGAAGGAAGAAAATTCTCAATCAAGCGAAGGGTTACTGGGGGCGCCGTAGCAAGCTTACTCGTACCGCCAAGGACGCGGTGCGCAAAGCCAACCAGTACGCCTATCGCGATCGCAAGGCACGCAAACGCGAGTTCCGCCGGCTTTGGATCGCGCGTATCTCGGCCGGTGTCCAAGAACACGGTATGAACTACTCACGTTTCATTCACGGTCTGCAACTCGCCGGTGTTGAGCTCAATCGCAAGACGATCTCGAACATGGCGATAGAAGATCCCAAGGCTTTTGAAGCTCTGGTACAGACCGCCAAATCGGGTCTCGGGAACAACTAGCTTCTATGTTGAATCTGGAGCAAGTTCGGTTGCTGGAGCAGCGGGTTAACAAGGCCGTCGCCAAGATAACCGCGCTCCAGCAAGAAAACGCTACCTTACGCGAGGAGATCGGCGGTTACCAGAACCGTGTGGTTGAGCTCGAGCAAGAGATCGCCCGCATCAAGGACGACCAAACCGCTATCGAGCAAGGAATCCTCTCGGCGCTCGGGCAGCTCGACCAACTCGAGGACGAGTTCACCGAGAACAGCGATTCCGAAGCCCAGTCCAACCAAGACGACGACGGTGAGGTTTTCGTCGGCGAGCGCGTCGGCTCCGACCACGCGCCCGGCGGCGGCGAACAGCGGCACCAGCAGGAGCCGGTAGACACCTCGGCCGAGCCGGTCGGCACGGAACCCACAGCCGCCGACGCCGGCGAGCACACCGATGAGCACGCGTCTTCGGCTTCGCCGGGATCGGCGGGGAAGTCCGAGCGCGAATCCGGCGAGCTCGAGATCTTCTAGCGCCCAATTGCTGCGGCCCATGCGTATAGAGATCCTCGGAACCGCTTTTCACCTCGAGACCGACCAAGACCCTGAGTATCTCGCAGACTGCGTCGATTACCTCCGTACGAAGCTACAGGAAGTGGAAGGGTCGGTTTCAACCACCGATCCGCTGAAGCTCGCGATTCTTGCAGGGCTCCTGAGCGTCGATGAGCTGTTTCAGGAGCGCAGCAAACACGGGCGCAGCGGCACCCCGGCGGCCGAGGCCGAGATTGAGACTATCACGCGACGCATGATCGAGAAGATCGACGCCGGGCTAAAACAGCCCGACGAGGCCTAGTTCTCGAATCCCCTTGGGGCACCGACACCGCGAGCTGCGCAAGCAAGCGGGGCAGCGCTCGGCGCACCCACCCGTGCGCACTCCCCCCCGTGCGCGCGCAACTTGGATTGACAACGCCCCGGCGCTGCCGTACTATAATTGCAAGCACACACTATGCCGGTAACAACCAGCCAACAGATCGCGTACTACTATAACCAGTTCCACAACGTCGACGTTACCTTCACGCGCGAGGTAATACAAGCGACCGCGCTGTTTCCGAAGCAGGTGTATCTGAAATGCCTCGGGTATCACTGGCCCTGCGTCATCTACTCAAGCTCCATGACCGGCGCAAAGATTATCGCCAACGTGAACGACGCGCTCACGGCTGCGTTGCGCAAATCCAACAACCTTGTCTCGCTACGGTTTAGTTTCACCCAACGCGACAAGGCCGACCCGCTGTCGTTTTTTGTATCGGCGCGCGTCGCCGGGGTAAGCGCCTACAACTCAGACAATAAACAGCTCAACTTCCTGACGCTGCAGTATACCCAGCGCCCGCCCGACGACCTAATAGAGATTCTCGGTCTGCTTCTTGAAGCCAACATCAATGCAAAGCGACGACGAGAGGAGCGAATCGTGGTAACCGCCGACAGCTTGAGGAAGCTCGGCCTGAAGGGTAAGAACACGATCGCGATCATCGAGGGCGTGCCGCGCAAATGCATCATTCGTGACCTCTCGTTCGGAGGAGCCAAGCTTATCATCGTGGGGCTTGCCAAGTTCCTCGTGAACAAAAGCGTCACCTTACGCATCGAGACCGAAGACCAAGAAGAACCGCTCGAGATCTCGGGGACCGTGATCCGTTTCGAGCCGGTTGAAGGCCGAGAAGATATCTCGGCGTTCGCGATACAGTATGACGAGCAATCGATCCCGGTGCAGTACAAGCTCCGTATCAACGGCTACCTAAAAGCGTACGGCAAGACCCATCTTCACCAGCAGCAACAAGAACACTCCGATTCCTCGGATCAACAGTAACCTTATATGCAACACTCGGACCCCCTTGAAAACATCGTTTATATTTCTATCCCGTCGGAGGCCGAACGTACGATCGGTGAGTTTCGACTCGACCCCGAGGTAATGCTCCCGGTAGAGACTTCCGGGTCAGGCGAAAGCTACGACATCGGCTCGTTGAGCTGGGAACAGATCATCTCGGCAATGCTCAAGATCCTCGCCTATCGCCCCGAGCACGAAGACGCCCCCTACTACCGCGAGTTCATTAAAGCCGTTAAGCCCGACCTACCGGGAGAGCTTTCGGAAGCGGCGGTACTGCAGGCAAGGAATCAACGCTTTGAGCAAGCCGAGGAGATCTTTTTGGCCTTGCACGGGGTCTTGCCGGAAGAACCCGGCCCGCTGCTTAATCTCGCGCTCCTGTACGAGCAGCGAGCCCAACAGGCCGAGTCGCGCGGTCGGCTCGAAGACAAAGAAGAGTGTCTCGAGCAAGCCCACGCGTACTATAAGCTCCTGCTCACGCGGGACACCGTTCCACCCGAGGCGGAGCTGAACGCGGGGTTCTTCTTTCTGCAGCGGCACAACTTCGCCAAGGCACGCGAACACCTACAGCGCTTCATCGATTCCGATCCCGAGGACACCGAGCGCATCGAGGAAGCGCGTAAAGTAATCGGCGAGATCGATTCGCAGAATTTGCTCGATGAGTTGTTTCAAGAAGCCTACGACGCGGTGCAGCTCGGCCGCGAACACGAAGCGATCGAGAAGATGCAGACCTTCCTCGAGCGCGCACCCGAGGTGTGGAGAGCCTGGTTTCTGCTCGGCTGGGCACATCGCCGCCTGCAGCAGTATCCCGAAGCCAAGACCGCGTTTTTGAAGACGCTCGAACTCGGACCGCAGAAGCCGGACACCCTCAACGAGCTCGCGATCTGCCACATGGAGCTCGGAGAGTTCCAGGAAGGCGAACGGATGCTGCGCGAAGCAATTCACCTCGAGCCCGATAACACCAAAATCATCTCGAACATGGGCGTGCTCGCGCTAAAACGTGGCGAGACCGAGGAAGCAAAGGGCTTTTTCAAGACCGTTCTCACGATAGAGCCCTCCGACCCGGTTGCGCAGCGCTATCTTTCGGACCTTGATCCGGAACTTGATCCCGACGCCGATCTCTAGACATAGCCGGAAGACATAGTCGGACCCTCGAACATCCACACAGTTCGCGTCCGCACGCGCCGGCACGCGTCTGCACAAAAAATTGGCATTTTTCGCCGAGTTTTGCTAAAGTTAATGAGTGTACGGTCGATACTCAGAGTAAGGGGGATTCTCGGCCGGCGCTTGCGGGCCGATGACACTCTACCCCCTTATCTACGATTGTCGGCGTGCAAAGAAGAAGCTTGAGGCTTTTTTGCACGATCTTGACCTTGACACGGTTTGAAGATCAAACCGCAAGGTTCAAACCGCAAGGTTCAAACCGCAAGGTAAAGGAGGTGATATCGCAGGCACAAACTTCACCAAGCCGCCGTCGGCGGCCTGAGTAACGGTACAGGGCAAGGATGCTCTGGAGCACAACCTTCACGGAGGAACAGGTTATGATCATCAATCACAACACCAGCGCGGCCTTCGCAAACCGCCAGCTCGGGGTCAACGAGCGTGCGGTCGTGGGCAACATGGAAAAGCTTTCGTCCGGCATGCGCATCAACCGCGCCGGCGACGACGCCTCGGGTCTCGCAGTATCTGAAAAGATGCGCTCGCAGATTCGAGGACTGCAGCAGGCGTCACGCAACGCCTCCAACGGCATTTCGTTTATTCAAACCACAGAGGGCTATCTGCAAGAAAGCCAAGACATCTTGCAACGCGTGCGCGAGCTCGCGATCCAGTCGTCGAACGGCATCTACACCGATGAAGACCGCATGCAGATTCAAGTCGAGATCTCGCAGCTCGTCGCCGAGATCGACCGCGTTGCCTCGCACGCACAGTTTAACAACATGAATCTCCTCACCGGCCGTTTCGCCACCGACACCGGCGAAAACGTAGTAACCGCCTCGATGTACTTTCACATCGGCGCCAATATGGACCAGCGCGAGCGTGTCTACATCGGCACCATGACCGCTGCGGCTCTCGGTGTGCGCGGCCAAGACAACGAGATCATCTCGCTTTCAACACCCGACGCGGCCAACCAGGCCATCGGCGTTGTCGATTCGGCGCTTCAAATGGTCAGTAAGCAGCGAGCGGATCTCGGTGCGTACCAGAACCGGCTCGAGATGGCGATTGAAGGAATCGATATCGGCGCCGAGAACATGGCGGCGGCGGAGTCGCGAATTCGCGATACCGATATGGCGTCCGAGATGGTCGACTTCAGCAAGAACTCTATTCTGATGCAATCGACCACCGCGATGCTCGCGCAGGCAAACATGCGCACTCAGAACGTGTTGCAATTGCTCCAATAGCGGAGTATGATTTAGTTTGACGCAGAGTCGTGTTCTTTGAAAAAGCCCCTCCTTGGGTGCCGATAGCATTGAGGTTTCCCGGTCCGGGCGGGCCGATTACGGCACCTGCCCGCCGGGAGAATCTCTGTGCTTAAGAGCAAACCGGGCGCGGCGCGAGAGCGCCACGGAGAGCTCTATCGGCATCGAGTGAAAAGCTACGGATAGCTTTTCCTGCTCTATAACGCAAGGAGGGTTTATGATTATTAACCACAACATGAGTTCGGCTTTCGCGAGCCGGCAGCTCAGCCAAACAACGGCTGAGACGCAGGGCAGCATCGAGCGACTGAGCTCCGGAATGCGGATCAACCGCGCCGGCGACGACGCCTCGGGGCTCGCGGTCTCGGAAAAGTTGCGCAGCCAGATTCGCGGGTTGAACCAAGCGGATCGCAACATCCAGAACGCGGTCTCGTTCATTCAGACAACCGAGGGGTATCTGCAGAACACCCAGGACATCCTGCATCGGATTCGAGAGCTCTCGATCCAATCGGCGAACGGTATCTACACCGACGAAGACCGAATGCAGATCCAGGTTGAGGTGTCGCAGTTGGTGGCGGAGGTAAACCGCATCGCATCACACGCGCAGTTCAACACCATGAACATGCTGACCGGGGCGTTCGCGCACGACAGCGCGGTCGACCGGGTGATGCAGTTTCACATCGGCGCGAACATGGACCAGAACGAACAGGTTTACATCGGTACCATGACCGCGGCGGCGCTGGGGCTCGGGGGGATCCAGGGAGAAAACGGCGACAATGAGATCATTTCGCTGTCGACTCCCGACCTCGCCAACCAGGCCATCGGCATCGTCGACACCGCGCTAAACCAGGTATCCCGTCAGCGGGCCGACCTGGGAGCGTATCAAAACCGTTTCGAGATGGCTCAGTCGAGCGTGCAGATCGCGTCGGAAAACCTGGCGGCCGCCGAGTCGCAGATTCGCGACGCCAACATGGCTCACGAGATGGTGGATTTTGTACGCAACCAGATTCTGACCCAGTCCACCACCGCGATGCTCGCACAGGCCAACACGCAACCACAGTCTGTGCTTCAGTTGTTGGGTTAGCAACACCAAACGAAACTCGTCGTGGTACGCCCGACGAGGCTCCGTTTTTGCAGGGTCCCAAGAGATCTCTGGACGTCATTTCTTGGTGACCGATTCAGACGCGTGGGAGGCTCGCGCCCTCCCCGGTCTGGGTTTCTTACACGGAGGTAAGAAGATGTCGATCGAAATTCGCGGGATTTCTCCCGGGTTCAACCCGACACGGATGTCGGCGGACCCGCGCGCAGGATCTCCCGGAGCAGCGGGGTCGGCGGGCCCCGCCGGGGAGCCGGCGCGCGACATTCAAAGACCGATAGAAGAGCTGGAGACGCTCTCGTGGGCGTTCAATCGGCGCTTGAAGTTCACGATCAATCACGACCTCGACCAGGTGGTCGTCAAGGTGATCGACGGCGAGACCGATAAAGTGATTAAGGAGCTTCCGCCCGAAGCTCTGCAACGCGTCCACGCCCGAATTCGCGAGGCGATTGGTCTCTTGCTCGATGAAGAGATATAATTGCGGCAGGACGCTCAAAGAGCTTTCAGAGACGGCTGCCGGATTATGGTTAAGACACTCGTTCTCATCGCAGTATTCGCATCCTTCGCGCAGGTCGACGGGCACGCAAACTCGCGCTCGCTCGTGCCGGGTATAGACTCCGGCGTAGACTCGCAGCGCATGATCGACGAGATCATGGAGGAGGAAGGTCGCCGCAAGGAGCGCATGCACGACGACATCGAGCAATTCGAGTTTCAGCAGCGGGTATGGGGCGAGATCGCGCGCGATCTCAATAACCTGCGCGACAGCGCGCGCCGCCTTTACGGCTTTGAGAATCCTTTCAACCTTCGAGTTGCCGAGAGTTCCGATTCACAGGTACTCACCGCAAGCGCCACACGCCAAGCGGAGCGAGGACGCGCCGAGATCGAGGTGCAGCAGATCGCGCGTGCCGACGCCTTTCGCAGCGGGCGCATTCCGCTCGATGCACGCGTAGAGGCCGGTACGTACCGCTTCGCGGTCGGCGAGCAAGAAGCCGAGTTCGAGTTCGAAGGCGGCGACGTCGCCGCGTTTACGCGAGAGTTGAATCGCCGGATCGGGGATACGGTGCGGGCGCGATCGGTGCGAGATACGCGCGAAAGCCAGGTAATACTGTTTGAGTCCCAGATCACCGGAGCCGAGAACCGGCTTACCTTTCACGACGCAGCCGAGCAGCTTGCCAAGGAGTTCGAGGTGCTCGAGCGCACGCCTGAAAGCGCGCGCAGCGTGGAGGTAACCGACGATCCCGAACAGCCCCTTACGGTAGGCCCCCAGGACCAAACTCGTTTGAGCCTCGAGCCGGTGTTCGCGCTCGAAGACGGAATGGTGCTCGAGATCGAGGTTGAGATCGTCGAGCATCCTGCCGAGGAATGGGAGCCGCCGGAACCGCCCTCCGGCCCGCAAGTTCCTGAGCTCGGAGAGGTTACGCTCGAGGACGTTACGGTGCGGGACGCCGAGTCGCGCGCGCCGTTGCCGGAACGGCCGGAGCCCGAACCGCCTGAGGTGGTGGAGGATGAGCGAGTCTTTTACGTACTCGGAGACGGACGACGGATCCAGCTGCCGCCGCTCGGGCCAACCGACGGCTACCGGACCTTGCGCATCCCGATCAGTGAGCAGCTTTCGGAGATGAGCGCACTTGAGATCGTGAACCGCAACACGCATCGGGAGGTCTCGATTCGCGCCGCCGAGATCTACGATCCCACGGCCCCGGGAGAGTTTCGGCCGCTTAACCCGGTACAGATTGCGCAAGACGCGCGGATCAGCATCGACGGGGTCGAGGTAACGCGCGACACCAACAGCATAGACGACCTCATCGAAGGCACCACGGTTCACCTGCATCGGCCGGGCCCCGACCCGGTAGAGCTCGAGATAGATCACGATCGCGAGGCCGCCAAGGACGCGATTATCGACTTCGTCGGGCATTACAATCAGCTGATCCGCGATGTGAATATCCTCACCAGAACCGAGCAGAGCGTCATAGATCAGATCGAGTGCTTCGACGACGATGAGCGCGAGCAGGCCCATGAGCGCCTTGGATTGCTTCAAGGCGACAGTATTCTCAATCGGCTCCGCAGAAGCCTCCAGAACATGATGATGGAGCCCTACCCCACTCGCGAGGGAGACAACTTGCGGCTTCTCGCTCAGATCGGCATTTCCTCCAATGCGAGCGGTTTCGGCGGAGGAGTAGATGCGTCACGTTTGCGCGGCTATCTCGAGATAAACGAAGCAACGCTCGATGAGGCACTCGCGACGCGTTTCCAGGCGGTGCGCGACCTGTTTGGGTTCGACAGTAGCGGCAATCGCGTCATAGACTCCGGAGCCGCGTACCGAGCGCACGAGCTCATCGGACCGTATACGCAGAGCGGCGGGATCATCGCTACCCGAACCGGCACGATCGACGGGCGCGTATCGCGTACCGAGGACGACATCGAGCGCGAGGAAGACCGGCTCGAACGGCGTGAGCAAAGTCTCCGTCAGGACTTCGGTCGAATGGAGGGGGCGATGCGCGAGCTCGAGGAGCAGCAACGGGCGATCGAGAACTTCAGCCGTCAGAACGCGCCGCAGGGACGCTGACCACCTGAACGTTCGGATCGCGAGGCGCCACGACCAAGGGCGAGAACAAGGAGTTTGTGGTGGACATAAAGATCGACCATAGCAGCATCGATTTCACGCTCGAGCAAGAGCAGACCGTCGGCGAGGTGATTGCCGAGCTTCAGCCCTTCATCGAGCGTCATGCACGAACGATCGCCACACTTGCGGTGGACGATGAGCCGCTCGCGATCGACGATCCGGCCGCCTGGCAAGATCGAGAGCTCGACCCCATAGAGCGCATCCAGATCGAGACCGCCGGGCCGTTCGACCGTCAGATCCAAGACCTCGGTACCGTGATCGAGTACTTCGCGCTGCTGCGCTCGGCACTGCACGAGCGCAACATCGAGGCTATGGAGGAGATTCTTCAGGAGCTTCCGCATATCCGAGGCGCGGTTGGCCCGCTTAGCGGCGAATCGCCCGCGGACGCCGATCGGCCCCAGCTCCTTGCCGAGCTCGACAGTCTCATGGGCATGGACGCCGGGGCCGGTTCGCAATCGGTTGAGCCCGGCTCCCCCGAGCGGTTGCCGGGCCGGATGGCTCAGCATCTGGCCGAGGTTTCGCAGGAGCAGCTCGAGGCGCTCGGTGCCGCGCTCGACCGCATCTCGGTAGTGCTTGAAACGCGGAGACGTGAACTCGCCGATCCGCTTCGCGAGCTCGGGCACACCGCTGAAGCGCTCAGCGGGTACAGCGAGGCGATGACCGAGGTTCCGGTGCTTCTGCAAACCGGTCGCGATCGCGAGGCGATGGAACGCATCGCGCGCTTCTCGGAGTTGACCGGGAAGCTCATGCGGCTTTGCTCGCTTGCGATATCGCATCGTCGCCGGCTGCTGCCGGAGGATTGGGACTCGCAACACCTCGAAGCAAACGCCGAGCAGCTGTATGCGATGCTGAACGAGCTGGTGGAGGCCTTCTCGGCAGGCGACTCGGTTCTTATCGGCGATCTGGTTGAGTACGAGATTGTACCCGGGCTGCAAGAATTGCTGCAGCACATTCCGGTTGCCGGCGACGAGTCGTGATTCCGCTGCTGCAGCAACGCGAGATGCCGGTCACCGGCTTCGGTGAGTTCGACCCCCGAATCACCGCTATCCTTGTCGGCGCGGTCGCGCTCGTGATTATCGCAGGCATCGTTAACTCGGTACTGAGCGGCGGCGGCAGCAGCAGTAGCTCGAAGACGCAACGCTTTTCGAAACGCGGCTTCATCCGCGGCGCCAAACGCGCCGGTCTTTCGCGTGCCCAGGCGATTACGCTCCTCACGGTTGCACGCAACCAAGGCATCGCCGCCCCGATGCGCCTCTTGCAGGAGGGACCGCTCCTCGATAAGGCGATCCGTGACGGGCTCTACGATCTCGATGAATCGGTGCGCGATGAGATGGAGCGCGAGCGACGCAAGAGCGAACTGTTTCAGATTCGTAACCTCATCGCGATCTACAGTCAAAGCAGTCGGAGCGTGCGCTCGAGCAAATCGTTGCGAGTCGGGCAGGACCTCGATTTCAGCACCGACGGCCGCACCTGGCATGCAACACGCGTGAGCTCACAAACCGGTGAACGCTTCGGTGTTGAGACGCCGTACGACGACGCCAATCGCGAGATACGCCCCGGGAAGGGCTCGAAGGTGCGCTTGCGCTTCCGGACCGAGTCGGGCAACCTCTATAGCGTTGCCACCTCGGTGCTCGGCTACGGCATCGCTCGACGCATGCCTACGCTGTTTCTTGCACATTCGGATCAAATCAGCCGCGTGCAACACCGCAAATATCCGCGGCGTGAGTTTCATCATCCGTGCTATTACTATCCGGTTTCGGTGGTCACGAGCGGTCGCGGTCGTCGGGCGAAGCGCCAGGCGGTGGTAAACCATAACGATCGAAGGTTCGGACGCTTTGAGGATCTCTCGGCAGGCGGCGCCGCGGTGCGCGCGCAGCGGCCGCTGCCGGCGAAGTCTCTTCTGAAGATCGAGTTCGAGACCGCCGACGGGGTTCCGGTCTCGGTGTTCGGGAAGGTGCGCTCGCTCGAGAAAGCCACCTACCGATCGGGCTTGATGCACATCATGTTTGCGGGCGTCTCGCGTAAACACCTGAACGCGATTCAGAGCTACGTCTACGGTTACATAGAGGAGTAATGCCCGGGCCGCTGCGCCCGGGCCGCTGCGCGCCTAACTGCGCGCCTAACTAATTGATGCAAGGCCCGCTACGTGCTACTATTCGCGATCGATGCGGCTCCTAACGCTCTCGAACATAACCCGTAACGACTCGCTCATCCATTATCGGCGTACGTTCCAGGCGGCCGCCCGTTTCGGCACGCCGGGAAACGAAACCGCCGAGCTCTCGGTCGAGTTCGTGCTCGAGACAATGCCGACCGGCGAGTCCACCGTCTCGGTGCGGTTTGTCGAGCGCCCGCCGTTTCCGACCGTACCGGCGATTCGCCTTTTGAAGCAGCATATCGGCGAGCTCGAGCGCGCCGGGCGGTTACCGTAAGTAGTGATGTCCACCGCTAGTATCATAACACTCGACGAGCGCGAAACCGCACGCGTAGCAACCGAGCTCGCTGAGCGCCTTGAGCCCGGCTCGGTCGTTGGCCTGCAAGGCGGGCTCGGGTTGGGCAAGACCGTGTTCGCCAAGGCGCTGGCAGCCGCATTCGGCGTCGAAGAGACCGTAACCAGCCGTAGCTACACCTTGGTTGCTGAGTACGAGGGACGCCTGCCGTTCTTCCACGCCGATCTGTACCGCGTTCGCAGCGCGTCCGAGGTCGAGACAATCGGTCTCGAGGAGTACTTCGACCGCGGGGGCATCACGGTTGTAGAGTGGTGTGACCGGGTGCCTGAGGTAGTTCCGCCCGACGCAGTTGTGGTGAGTTTTGAGCTCAACGACGACGGCACACGAAGAATCACGATCGAGGAACGCGTATGACGCTTCTAAGCATAGACAGCAGTAGCGAAATCCTAAGCGTCGCGATCGCGGTGTACAACCCCGACGGCGGGCGCGAGTATCTTGCCGAGCGCAGTGTCGACGCCGGACTCGGGCACGCGCGTCGCGTGATGCCGATGATAGACGAGTTGCTTCAGACCTCGGACCGCCGCCCGGCGGAGCTCAACGCAATTGTGGTTGGCGCCGGCCCCGGCTCTTTCACCGGGCTACGGATTGCGTTCGCAACCGCGAAGGGACTCTCGGCGGGATCGGGAGCGCCATACCTCGGTGTGAGCTCGCTCGAAGCCTTCGCGGCGCCGCATGCGCACCATCGCGGGCTGGTGCTACCGGTTCTCGACGCTCGCAAGCGCCGCTTCTACGCTCTGCCGATGCACCGTGGCGAGCGGCTAGCAGACGAACTCGATCTCGCACCCCACGAGCTTGCACAGGTTGCGCACGACGCCGCCGGCGGCCTGCCCGAGCCCGACCGCGACGCCCCGATTCTGCTCACCGGCCCGGGCGCCGTACTGCTGTACCGGGCACTCGAGGACAGCTCGGGGTTCCTCACGGTCTCCGACGCGCGGCGCGCGCCCGCCGCGGCGCTTATCGAGCTCGCGCGTCCGCTCGTGGCGCGCGGCCGGCGCGCCGAGCCCAACGCAGGCCCGATCTACATCCGCAAGAGCGAGGCCGAGATCGGTATTCTTCGCAAGGGAGCGAGCTGAGCCGAGGCCGGGCAGACCGGCCGGTTCACGGTTGACGCGGAGGCATGATACCCTCGAGCGACGGTACGCGGCTCGGCTCGGTGTCGGCGGCGCTCACGTTTTCGCGCTGAATCGCGTCGTAGACCTCCTGGCGGTGAACCGTTATGCGCGACGGCGCTTTGATGCCGAGCTTCACCTGATCGCCTTTGATCTCGACGACCGATACCTCGATCTCGTCTCCGATTCGGATCGATTCGTGAAGCTTCCGCGCTAATACCAGCATTGCTTACTGTGCTTCGACCGCTTGGGGTGTTTCTTCGAGAATACGGTGCTTGGTGTGCCAATGCGGGCTGCGGTGAATACACTGCTTGCCCACGCGGCGGCGACGGTTTATCACCAGCGGGCCTTGCAGGTTTGCGGTGAGCTCCTCCGGCCGCTCCGGCACCGTAACGATCGCGAACACCAGAATCTCGTCTTCGGGCGGGCTGCCAAGCTCCTCGAAATCGAGGTCGGGAATCTCGAGCAGGTAATCGGGGCGAAAGAGATAGGGGTTGATCAGCAGAAACGCCGGATTGACCGCGCGCAGGCTTTGCAACCACAAGAACGGAGGACTCCCGGCGTCGAGCAACGCAAACTCGGTGTGCTGCTCAAACCCGAACACGCCGTTCGGGAACGCTATTACCTGGCGATCCTCTATCGAGATCGGCCCGAATGGTTTGCTGTCTATCTGCATCTTCCCTACCCGCCTATGACTCTATCGTAACCTATCGCAGGAAATCCAGCAACGTCGGTTGTATCGTGCGCGCCGCGACCGCGGTGGCGGCGCGGTGCGTGTGCTCGAGCATCCTGAGATCGGTAATCGCCTCGGCCATGTCGATATCGCGCTCCTTCGAGAGCCGATCTTGGTAGATCGGCTTCTCGTGCGTAAGACGCCGGTAGGTGTGCTCGAGCCGCGCGGTTTGGGCTCCTATGCGGCCGAGGTTCCCGTTGAGGTTGTCGAAACCCTGGTCGATCCCGCGTAGTACACCGCTACCGATCTGCTCCTGGTTACCTTCAAACAAGTTATCGCGCAACGCAATGACCATATCGAACAGCGACCCGCCCGAAACACGCGCGTCGGAGGCGTAGTTCTGTGGCGGGCGCCCGCCCTGCTCGTCGAGAATCCCCAGATCGGACATCACGGTACCGTCCTCACCGTCTTCGATCCAGATCTGGTGCGGCGAGGTGCTCTCGAGCACCAGCGAGTCCATCACCGGATCGAGCCGTGCGCGCACCGCGGCGCCCGAGTCGTTGATCTTCGCGATGATCGCGTTGATGTTGTCGCCCTCGGTAAGCCGCACCTCTTCGTTGTCGATATAGATCGTGCTGTCCTGTTGCACCTGATACCCGGTTGCTTCGATCTCCGAGGCGACGGTCTGATTCTCGGCCCAGAACATGCGATTGCCGGGATTGTTCAAAGCAACCAGCGATCCCTCGCTCACCTCGGCCATCTTGCTGTCGATATTACCGAGGTACTCGACATCGGTGATAAGCTCGCGATCGGCACCGGGAACATTGCCGTACACCGCTCGAAAGGCTTGCGAAGCGGTGCGCGTACCGGCGAAGATCGCGGTTCCGTCGCCGTCCTTCGCGTTTGCGACCTCCACCATCTCGCGTAGCAGCTCATCCACCTCGGCGCCCATCGCCGCGAGGTCTTCGCGCGCGTAGGTGCCGTGCGCCCCCTGTACCGCGAGCTCGCGGATACGCTGCAGCATATCGAGCTGCTGTCGTACGTAGCCCTCCGCGGTTTCGTGCTTGTCCTTGGCAAACTGAGCGTTGTCCGCGTAACGTTCGAGCCTCGTGAGGTAGCTCTCGTAGCGCGTGCTGTGCGCTGCCGAGAGCGGCGCGTCGCGCAGGTTCTGGATACGCGACTGGGAGGAGATCTGCTCCTGGGTGTGGTTCATGCGATGCTCGCGCATTCGCATGTGGTACTGTGCGTTATCGTTTGTGAGATTGCTGCTGATTCGATACATTATACGCCCATCCTGTTGATGATGGTGTCGAGCATGCGATCGACCTGCGTGATGTAGCGGGCCGCCGCGGTATACGCGTGTTGAAACTTGATCATCTGCGCGAGCTCCTCATCGATGTTCACCCCGCTGATCGAGTCGCGCATGTCACGGAGGTTTTTGGTGATCGCGTTCTGGGTGTCGAGCGTTTGACGCGCTTCCTGCGCCGCGAGCCCGGCCGAGGCGGCGCTGTCGGCGAAGTAGTCGTCGAAGGTGCTGTCGCGACCTACCATCACCGGGCGGTGTCGCAGTTGCGCGATCTCCTGCGCGGCGCTGCCGTCGCCGGGTTCACCCGGGCGCCCCGCGGTGCCGAACGAAGCCGCGATCTTGCCGACGTCCTGCTCGATCTCGCGGTTTAGTCGCATCCAACCGGAAGGATTGTTCAACGGCGCAACCTGAAACCCGCTTTCGGCCGCAAGCATATCGGTCATGTTCGGCTCGTCGAAGCGATAGGCGTTGTCGGCGCCGGTTCCGGTTAAGAGACCCGCGTACCCGGCAAGGAACTGCCCGCTGTCCTCGAGTTGACGGATCACGAAGTCGGGGTTGTCGATATCGGCCGCCGCGGTTGCTTTGAGGCTCAGGCGGTCGTTGCGGTCGAGCCGCGCGCCGAGCTCGGCACCGCTGGTGTTGATCCGCGCGATCACGTCCTCGACGGTATCGGTCGGGTGATACTCGATATCGATCGGGCCGTCGGGGCCGGCGAGCGTCATGGTGCCGTCGATGCCGATCTGTTGTTGCGCATCGAGCTCGTTGGTGCCGGTGACGCGAAAGAGATAGGTATGATCGAAGGCGCCGTCGCCGCTTCGGTCGTAGTTGCCGATCACGTTCAGCACCGCGGGGTACTCCACGAAGAAGTCGCGGCCCGAGTCACCGTCGAGCCCGTACCCGTCGCGGTGCACGTCGTTCACGAGGTCGATGAAGTTCATCGCCATATTGTCGAGACTCTGCAGCTCGCCGCGCAGGTCTTGGTCGCGGAGCTCAACGAGCGCGCCGAGCGCACCGGTTCGAAGCTCTACGTCTTCGCCGCTGTGGCTCCACACGACCCTCGAGAGGCCGTTATTCGCCGGCTCCGGAACGGTCTCGAACTCGCGGACCACTCCGCCTTGAACGAAGCTGTGTCCGCCGGTATGAACCGTGAACTCGTGCGGGTTGCGTGTCTCGATCGATACCTCGATATACTCCGAAAGCTTCCCGACTAGGAGGTCGCGCCGGTCGAGTAGGTCGTTCGGGTTATCGCCCGCCGCCTTTGACTTGGTAATCTCAAGATTGAGCTCGGCGATCTCGCGTCCGAGCTCGTTCACCTCCCGCACCTTCCCGCGGACCTCGTCCTCGATCATGGCGCGGATCTCGTTCAAGCTTCGGTTGCGCTGTTTGACGGCTTCAATCAGAGACGCCGCGCGCTCTCGTACCTGCTCACGAGCCGCGGTTTGTTCGGGGTGTATCGAGAGCTCCTGCCAGGAGTCCCAGAAGCGATCCATATGGTCACGCACCGAGTGCTCGGTCGGCTCGTTGTAGACCTGGTCCACCATCAGCGTGAAGCGCTCGCGCTGCGTCCAGTACCCCTCGAGGCTATTCTGCGACACGATGCGCCCCTCGAGCAGCATGTCTTTCACGCGTTCTATCCGCGCAACCTCAACCCCCTGGCCGAGCTGTCCGGGACGGTCGGGACGGTTCAACTGCGCCCGCGCAAGCGGATGAAAGGCCTGCAGGTCCACGCGCTGACGGCTGTACCCCTCGGTCGAGGCGTTCGAAAGGTTGTGTCCGATCGTACTGAGCCCCCGGTTATGCGCGAGGAGGCTTCGTTTCCCGATCTCAATCCCTGCAAAGGTAGACTGCATGCCGCGCTCCCGCTACTACAGCGTGTGGTCGAGGATCAACGCGCGCTGCGCGCCGCGGTGCTTCACGCCGTCGCGGGCGTACTGACCGTCGGTGTCGGTCGGAAATAACTCGTGTAGGACTTCGCTCGTTGTCTCGATCGCCTCCGAGGCGTAGGCCTTTATGCCCCGAGCGCCTCCTTGCACCTTCAACACCGCGATCTTCAACCGACGGTAGGCGTCGTTGAGCGCGGTACGCTCCTCCAACCCGGCGCGACGGAGAATTGCACGGATCCCCGGTTGCTGCGGCGCGGGCTCGAGCGCTACAATCTCGTGCGCCAAACTAACGCGCCGTTCCTCGATTTGGGCGACCTCGCCCGAAACACGCTCGAGATCCTTGATCACGCGGTCGAGCTCGGGCCAGTTGCGCTCAACAAGATGCGTGCGGAGGTCGTTCTGACGCGACGCCACACACTCGAGCAGCGTGATCTCGGTCTCTATCGCCTCTCTGAACTCACGAATACGCGTCTGCACCGCCACCTTCAACCTCCTCTACACCGTTTCGCTACTCTTATCGGCAGAATTGAGCCCCGGATAAAGCTCGACGAAAGCGATTAGGTTGCTCATCGAGGCTCCGGGTGCGGTACATCAGGGTGGTGGATCGGGGTGAAATCCGTTATAATACGGACGTGTCCGGAAAGCAGCGACGGTTCTCACAACGGCGGCCGCATTGTGCCCGAACGGGACGCGCGGTCGCGGGAAAGACACGACGGGTGGCGCTCTTGATCGTTATCGTCCTGGTGCTGAGCATGACGGTACTCGGCATTGGGTTGAGCGTAGACCTTGAGTCGGGCCCACCCGAAGGTCCCGGAAACGACGCCGAAGCGCGCGACGCCGGCCGCGTCCTCGAGGTCGGCGCGCCCCGTTCTGTCTT